>CAZUOC010000189.1:0-5110 GCA_964622335.1 uncultured Ignavibacteriaceae bacterium | reverse complement strand
GAAGTGCTGATGGTACCAAACAAACAAGACCGGATATATTTATCGATCTTTATGAATCAGGTTTAAATGTTGTTATAAATAATCCACAAGTACTGAATGTTGATTACGGTGATCCATTGAGAGCACCTGTGTTTATACGGCAGTTTACTTCAATTGAGATCAAGATTTCTGCTGTGACAATCGGAACTGAGATATCTTCACTAAAATTGTTTGTCGATCAAAACCAGGTTGCTCAAACATCTGTTGATACTTTGTCATACAATTTTAACCATGCAGATTACCCTCCCGGACCACATAACATAACGGCGATCGGAATTGATACTGCCGGAGTTACAGATTCGACATCATTTGTAATGTTTGTAAATCCTACAATTGTGGACATGCAGCCTCCCCAGGGAATGAAACCGGGAATAACAATAAACAGCCCAACAAGTGTTACTCTTATGCTGTTCGCTCCATATAAAAAATTTGTATATCTGCTTGGAGACTTTAACAATTGGAAAGTTGATTCTTCGTATTTTTTGAAACGCTGGGTAACAGGACAAGATCAAATTACATGGTGGATTACTTTAGATAACATTACCCCCGGAACGGAATATGCATTTCAGTATTTTGTTGATGGTGAAATCAGGATTGCTGATCCTTATACTGAAAAAGTTCTTGATCCATTTAATGATCAGTATATCTCAAGTACAACATATCCAAATTTAAAACCTTATCCAGCGAATAAAACCTCTGAACCTGTTGCGGTTTTTCAGACTGATCAAACACCTTATACGTGGAATGTAACAGATTTTAGGCGACCGGAAAAAACTGATTTGGTAATTTATGAATTGCTTATCCGTGATTTTGTTTCTACCCACGATTACAAAACATTGACTGACACATTGAATTATTTGAAGAACCTCGGAATAAATGCAGTTGAACTTATGCCTGTTATGGAATTTGAAGGAAATGAAAGTTGGGGATATAATCCAAGTTTCCATTTTGCTCTTGATAAATATTATGGTCCCAAAAACGATTTGAAAAAATTTGTTGATTCCTGTCATGCAAATGGTATCGCTGTTATTCTTGATATAGTTTTAAACCACGCTTACGGTCAATCTCCTTTGGTAAGATTATATTGGGATAAAGCCAACAATCGTCCGGCGGCAAATAATCCGTGGTTTAATGTTACATCACCTAATCCGGTTTACTTCTGGGGTAGTGATTTTAATCATGAAAGCCAAGCAACAAAAGATTATGTGGATAGAGTAAACAGGTATTGGCTCGGTGAGTATAACATTGACGGATTCCGCTACGATTTTACAAAAGGTTTTACGAATACACCCGGCGACGGAAGCGGCTTTGATCAATCGAGACTAAATATTCTTGAACGAATGGCAGACTCAATCTGGGCTTTCGATTCAACCGCTTATGTTATCCTCGAACACTTTGCGACTAATGCGGAGGAAGGGATACTTGGGGATTATGGGATGATGCCTTGGTATAATATGAATCCAAATTATAATGAAGCTACAATGGGCTATGTCTCTGATTTGTCAGAAATATCATATAAATACAGGGGATGGACAACTCCTCATCATGTTCATTATATGGAAAGTCATGATGAAGAGAGATTAATGTATAAAAATTTGCAGTACGGAAATTCAAGCGGAAGTTATAATATAAAAGACCTTAACACTGCTCTTCAAAGAATGAAATTAGCCGCAGCATTTTTTTTCACGGTGCCGGGACCCAAAATGATATGGCAGTTCGGCGAACTTGGTTATGATGTTTCTATAGACGATCCTTGCAGAGTTTGCAACAAACCTATTCACTGGGATTATTTTGATGTAGTAACGCGGCGAAATCTTTATAAAGTGTTTTCCAGTCTCATAAAACTGAAGTTGAATTATGATGCATTCAGAAGCAGCAATTTTACCGTTTCTCTAAATACTTATTTAAAGAGAATAAACATCACCGATCCTTCAATGGATGTTACGATAATAGGAAACTTTTATGTTCAGACAAGTACTGTCAGCCCTGCTTTCCAGCAAACAGGCTGGTGGTATGATTACTTCAGTGGCGATAGTATTATTGTTAGCAATACTTCAGATTATATTTCCTTGAAACCAGGTGAGTTCCATATCTATACAACAGTAAAACTTCCTACTCCAGAACCTAATATTGTTACCGATGTCGAAAAAACAGATGGCATAACAGTAACGGATTACAACCTCAAACAAAATTATCCTAATCCTTTTAATCCTTCAACTACAATAAAATACCAAATACCTAATTCAGGAATTGTTACGATAAAAATCTATGATATCCTCGGAAGAGAAATAAAAACAATTGTAAATCAATTTGAACAAAGCGGTATTCACGAAATTTATTTTGGCTCTACTGATCTGGTAAGCGGCGTATATTTTTATCGATTGAAGGTAAATAATTTTGTTTCAACCAGGAAGATGATTTTATTAAAATAGTTAACTCCTGTTATTACAAAATTATCTATCAGTAAAACAACTTATTTAAGTTAAATATTTTTTAGAAACTTTAATTTTTAACCGGGGTTATAGGTTTACTAATTTGTTTAAAAGTTATAATTTGTACAAAAAACAATTTAGTTCATGGAATTTTTCCAACACTTACATTGCCTACCAGACTTCAGAAGATCATTTAATATCTCTTTTGTACTATTAATTTTCTTCACATTTCAAGTCGACCAATTTTCTCAAAGTATTTTCTCAGGACAAGCAAGTGGACCAAACCTGGTTCATATTTTAAGTGAAAATGGACTGTCGCAGAATACTGTTCATCATATTCTTCAGGACAGCAAAGGGTTTATATGGTTTGCAACCGAAGATGGTCTGAATAAATATGATGGTTATAATTTTACTGTTTATAAAAATAACCAACAGGATAAGTATTCAATTTCTGATAATTTTATCTGGACAATTTTTGAAGATAGAAGCGGAGTTTTATGGGTAGGAACTAACAGCGGTGGATTTTGTAAGTTCGATAGAGAAAAAGAAAGGTTCATAACTTATAGGAATAACCCGGATAACCTAAACAGCCTGACTTTAAACAATGTCAGAACAATACATGAAGATAAAGAAGGATACATCTGGATTGGAACCGAAAATGGTTTAGATAGATTTGATAAAGTAAAAAATACTTTTGTTCATTACAGGCATAACACAAATGACAACCACAGCTTAAGTAATAATGTAGTCTTAGCGATTTTTGAAGATAGTGATGGAGACCTTTGGTTTGGCAGTGACGGTGGACTTGACAGATATGACAGGAAGCAGAATAAGTTTTTCAATTACTCCTCTGATCCTCATAATGTTAATAGCCTGAGTAACAATGTAGTTCTTTCTATTTATCAGGACGCACAGGGATACTTGTGGATTGGAACATTAAAAGGTTTAACAAGATTCGATAAAAAATCAGGTAAGTTTTCACGTTATGTAATTAATAATTCTGAAATTAATTCTGCAAACAGTAATAGAATTAATTCTATGATGGAAGATGAAACAGGCATTTTATGGATTGGAACTGGTGATGGTTTATTTCAACTAAATCGTAGGACCAATAAATTCTTAAGTGTAAAATCACCCTCTCTTCCCGTAACTTCAGTTTTAAATGATAATGATATTCTTTCTTTGTATGAGGATAATTCCGGTTTAATATGGGTAGGCACTGCAGAAAATGGAATAGTAAAGTATGATAAGGAAAGAACAAAGTTTAAGCATTTTAAACATGATTCTTTCGACCCGAATAGCTTAACCAATAATACAATTCGTTCAATATTTCAGGATAATGATGGAATCCTATGGATAGGTACTTTAGGAGGGGGACTCAACAGATATGAGCCCCAAAACAATAAATTTTTTCACTATAAAAATCATCCCAAAGATAAGTTTAGTTTAAGTGATAATATTATTTCTGCAATACACAAAGATAGTTATGGATTCCTTTGGGTAGGAACATGGGAAGGAGGATTAAATCGAACACTTAAACCTTACAACAATTTAAATTATCCTAATTTGAAGTTTATACATTTTAAGAGCGGTGCCTCCTCACGCCCGGATGGTATTCTAAGTAAGAATTTAAGTAGTAACATTATTCAAATTGTTTACGAAGATTCAAAGAAGAGGCTTTGGATTGGAACAGGAGGGGGTTTGGATTTATATGAAAGGAATAATAATGAGTTTATTAATTTTACAAATGAACCGGGAAATCTGAATAGCTTGAGCAGCGACCAAATACAATCCTGTATTTTGGAAGACAGAAACGGGAATCTTTGGATAGGGACATGGAATGGACTAAATAAAATACTAGCTTCTGAGTTAAAAAATGTTTTTACCCATTCCGATTCAGTAAGATTTGTGCGCTACAGGTTTCAGCCGGAGGCAAGAAATAGTTTGAGTGATGAAAGAATTATATCGGCATACGAGGACCCAAAAGGTAATTTATGGTTTGGAACTTATGGTGGGGGTTTGAATCTGCTTACGGCGGATCAGCAAGAAGTACAAGGTGGAAAATTTATTCATTATACAATTAAAGATGGACTCCCTAGCAATATTATTTATCGTATTGAGCCAGATGATGGAGGAAATTTATGGTTAAGCACAGATAATGGTCTTTCGATGTTTAACCCTCAAAAAAAGACATTCAGAAATTATGATGCAAGTGATGGTTTACAAGGGAATCAGTTTTTTTGGGGTGCAGGTTTCAAAGGTAAAAACGGTGAATTGTTTTTTGGTGGAACAAACGGACTTAATGTGTTTGATCCGGAACAATTAAAAAATAATAATCACGTTCCACCAATCGTGATTACTAGTTTCCAGATTTTCAACAAACCGGTTGGGATTACTGAAGAAGGTTCACCGTTGAAAAGAGCTATAACTTCAACAAAAGAAATTGAGTTGTCATATAGTCAGGCAGTTTTCTCATTTGAATTTGCTGCACTGGATTATACTGTGCCCGGGAAAAACCATTATGCTTACATGATGGAAGGATTTGATGATAATTGGATTTATTCCGGAAATCGCCGGTTTGTTACTTATACAAACCTAGATCCTGGTAGATATATTTTCAAAGTTAAAGGATCCAATAA
>CAZUOC010000188.1:0-5152 GCA_964622335.1 uncultured Ignavibacteriaceae bacterium | reverse complement strand
TCTTTTAAGAAAGGAATATCCTTTCATTGGTAAAGAAATAATTACTGAAGTAAAATTAAGGGGGAAAGAAATTTCAGATAATATTTCTGTTAGTACTCTAGTAGAAGTAGTTGAAGAAATAAGAGATAAAAAGTCAACCGTTTTTGTCGATGAAGATAGTAGTGAAATTAATCTTGGTGTTGATTCATTAAATATTTACAATTTCACCCAAAAAGAAATATTCCCGGATATCTTAAACGCGTTCGAGTATTTTTTAATAAAGAAATTGTCGCTTGAAGGAATTGGAAGCAAAAGAAAAATCATCAAAAAAAATCTGGATAGAGAATTTCAAAAGACTTCAAATAAACTTAATGATATTAGCTTGAGAATTCAGAGAGGATCAAGAGAAGAAGAATACAATCAATTTGCAAATACACTTTTAATAAACATTAATAAAATTCATAGAGGATTTGATAAGATTGAATTACCGAATGTATATGGCAATAATGAAAACATAATAATTAAGCTTGATCCGAAGCTTACCCCTAAGCAAAACGTAGATAGATATTTTGAGAAAGCTAAAAATGAGAAACAGAGTTTATTAAAATCATTCCGGCTTTTCGAAGAGACAAAGAAAAAACTCAGTTCATTAAAAAAAATACAGGATAAATTATTAAAAGCAGAAACAATTGAGGATTATAATTCTATAATGAAAGAACTCAGAATAAAAAATGAAGTTAAGAAGAAAAATGATGAAGATATGAAAAGTAAATTCAGACATTACCTGGTTGATAAAAAATATAATGTCTTTGTAGGAAAGGATAGTAAAACCAACGATTTATTAACTCAGAAATTTGCTGGACCAAATGACTATTGGTTTCATGCAAGGTCGGTTTCAGGTTCCCACGTAGTTTTGAGAAATGAGAATCCAAAAGAGAGCGTTCCTAAAAACATTTTAAAGTTAACAGCATCTATTGCAGCATTCCATAGTAAAGCAAAAACTGCAGGAATGGTTCCTGTCTCTTATACACAAAAAAAATATGTTGTAAAAAAGAAAGGAATGGAGCCTGGAAAAGTTGCACTTCTGAAAGAAAAAGTTTTAATAGTTGAGCCGGGGATAAATGAAAAATGTGAGTATATTGCTGATCAGGGCTTATAGCCACCGTGTGGAGTTGAAGCGCCCTCCGTGTAAAACACGCTACAACCCCACAAGCGGCAGGTATTGGAGTCACGCTTGTATTTACCCAATAAATATGCCGGATAGAATTCTTAGTTTTTTAAATAAATAGCTGGTTTTTAGCTGGTTTTTGTTCTTTTTATGAGAGCTGGATTCATTATGAGATAATGGTATGCAAATTATTTTCGCATCAGTTAAATATTTGAGGGGATAGCAACTGCGTCTTCGATCCATTTTTTGTGACAGACTTTTAAGCATTGCTCGACAAATTTAGCTTCAATCAGGATCGACAGTCTGAAAGTAGTTGTAGTAATTCCGTAAGGAGTAATTTTATTAGCTAACATTAATTTGATCGTTTCGTTGAGTATCGAATTATCTTTATTTAATCCTTCACCTATTAAAGATACTGCCCCGAGATCATTAATAAAGTTAATACTATTACCGAATTTTTTTTGCAATTCTTCTTTTCGTTTATCCCAACCAATAATATTTTTAACCGATATAATAAAAGATATTTTTATTTTTAATTCTTTTGATTCATCCACATTATAGCTTAATTCTCTGATTTGTATTTGATGCAGATCCAGGTAAAGTAATAAATGTTCTAAAGTACTATCATCATCAAGAGTCAAGGATACTTTTACAATATTTGATTCATGAACAACCGCAATTACACCTGTTGGTACTTCTGCTTTCAGTAATCGAACTATCGTTTCTTTACCAGGACTAAAAGTGCTTCTGGCATAAATAGAAATTTTAGCTTCCTTAGCAAATTGCACGGCTTGTGCATTCAAAACTTTTGCCCCGGAAATACTCATTTCCTGCATTTGCTGATACGATATTTCCGGTAAATGTTTTGCGGATTTGAGAATTGAAGGATCGACAGAATAAACTCCATCAATGTCAGAATAAATTTCACATCTTTCTGCATTTAATGCAGCAGCTAAAGCAATGGCGGAAGTATCTGAACCTCCCCTTCCTAACGTTGTAATATCTCTTCTATAACTTACTCCCTGGAATCCTCCTATCACAACAACTTTTCCATCCTCAAGTTCATCCTGCACTCTGAATGGTCGCACTTCAATCACTCTTGCATCAGTGTGGCGGTCATTTGTAATAATTCCAGCCTGGGAACCAGTTAAAGAAATTGCTTTTATACCGAGATCATTTAATGCAATACAAAGTAAAGACATTGAAACTCTTTCTCCTGTGCTAAGCAGCATATCAATTTCACGTGTTGGTGGATCAGAAGATAAACTTTTTGCAGTGGTAATCAGAGAATCAGTAGTTTTCCCCATTGCAGAAACAACAACAGCAACATCATAACCAGACTTTTTAACTTCGCCAATTATTGAAGCGACTTTTTTTATCTTATCAATATCAGCTAAAGAACTTCCGCCATAGTTTTGTACAATTATTGCCATCTTTCATCAGAGTTTCCTCAACTCAGCCATTAATTGCGTTTTAACTTTTGTTTTCTCATCAACTTTTTTAAGAAGTTTAGCCGGAACTCCTGCTACAACTGTATAAGGTTCAACATCTTTAACCACGATAGAACCTGCTGCGATAACTGCACCTTTACCGACTTTAACTCCTTCAAGTACAACAGCATTCGCTCCAATCAAAACATCATCTTCTAAAATAACAGGTGCAGCACTTGGGGGCTCAATAACTCCGGCAATAACAGCTCCTGCTCCTATGTGACAATTCTTTCCAACGATTGCTCTACCACCAATAACTGTATTCATATCTATCATCGTTTTTTCACCTATGGAAGCACCGATATTTATAACTGCTCCCATCATTATAACACAATTGTCTCCAATTTCAACGAGATCTCTTATTATTGCCCCGGGTTCTATTCTTGCATTATACTTGCTTAAGTCAGCAAGAGGGATGGCAGAATTTCTACGATTATTTTCTATTCTGTGAGATGTTATATTTTCTTTGTTTTCACTATATAGATTTTCAAATTCTTTCAATTCGCAGAAGAGGATTCCAAAACTTTTTTCACCAAAGAAATCCAGTTTCTCAAAATTTATTTTTTCAAGATTTCCTTTTAAATAAACTGTAACAGGAGTTTTCTTTTCCGATTTCGAGATGTAATTAATTATTTCGTATGAATCCATATCAGCTTTTACCAAATATTACTTCTGTGAATGAATAAAAACCATTCTTTTTTGTTAAAAGAAATTCTGCAGATTTGAGAATACCCTCTGCAAAAGTTCTTCTCGATATTGCATGATGTGTTATCGAAATTGTTTCACCTAAACCACCGAACGTAACTGTATGATCGCCGGCAATATTTCCTAATCTCAAAGAAGAAATCGGAACAGGTTTTGAGCCGAGTTTATTTTGTATCATCAACGCCGTTCCGGAAGGTTTGTCTTTTTTGAATCTGTGATGGGTTTCAGAAATTTCTATATCCCAATCCTTCAAAATATTATTAGCTGTTTCTGTCAGCTTTAACAACACTTGAACTCCAACTGAAAAATTAAAACTCTGTACAACAGGAATTCTTTTGGATAGCTCTTTTAATTTTTCAATATCTTTATGGTTTAATCCGGTTGTTGCAAATATCAGTGATGAATTGAATTTTTCTGCAATTTTAAGGGTATTCTCAAAAGCCGTAGGAAGTGAACAATCAATTAAAATTTGTGGAGTGTCTTTTTCACTTTCACCATCTATATCAAGTTCGTAAACTAACTTATGTCCTTTTTCTTTGAAGACATTAACTACTTCACTGCCAAGCCTTCCTTTGTTCCCAATTACTCCGTATTTAATGATAGTTGAATTCAGATTTTAACCTTAATATTTATTCATTTCTTCGATTAAAAGTTTTTCTGTCTGTTGAGTTATCGGAGACATCGGGAGTCTTAATATATTCTCACACATTCCTAGTTTAGACATAACAAACTTAATTGGTGAAGGACTTGCTTCAGCAAAAAGTAAATTCATCATTCTCAGATATTTAGCATTTAATTTTCTTGCAGTATTCAATTCATTCTTTAATAATGCATCCGAAAGTTGTTTTGTTTCTTTAGGATAAGCATTAGAAAAAACAGAAACAACACCTTCTCCGCCAAGAGCCATAATAGAAAAGGTGTTATCATCATTCCCAGAATATACTGCAAAAGAATCCGGTTTGATAGAAAAAAGATGCCCAATCTGTGAAATGTTCCCGCAGGCTTCTTTAACACCTACAACATTTTTACATTCAGAATGAATTTTTACTAGTGTCTCAGGCAGCATATTCATTCCGGTTCTTGAAGGTACATTGTATAAAAGGATCGGAAGATTTGTTCTCTCGGAAATGTATTTATAATGTTCAACAAGACTAAGTTGTGTACCTTTGTTATAATAAGGATTTACAATTAACAATGCATCGACTTTATAATCTTCGGCAATTTTATTTAACTCAACAACTTTTTTAGTATCGTTTGTACCGGTCCCAATAATTACTTTGGCTTTGCCACTAACTACTTCCATAGTAACTTCAGTTAGTTTCTTTCTCTCCTCAAGAGAAATTACCGGCGACTCCCCTGTTGTACCGAGAAGGATTATTGCATCGATTCCGTTTTTTATTTGAGAGTCTAAGATTTTTCTAAGAGATACATAATCAATTTCGTTGTCTTTGGTAAATGGAGTTATAATTGCGGTTCCGGTTCCCTTAAAAAGCATTTCTCTCTCAGTTATTAATAAAAATTATTTTAATATACTAAAATATAAAGAATTATAATCTTTATTTAATAAGTCAAGAAAATGATGGAATTGTTTTTAAAGAATTGATTTGAAGAACAATCGATTTTATACTATCTTTTCGTCATAAAAATTTGCCCCGTAGCCTGTCCTTCACTGATAAATCAGTTTCGGCAGAAAAACTTGATAGTGTGTAGAGTAGGAAATTGTAAATTGTTCATTGTTAATTGAAAATTGTTAATATGCACCCGTAGCTCAATTGGATAGAGCGTTTGACTACGGATCAAAAGGTTGAGG
>CAZUOC010000187.1:0-5173 GCA_964622335.1 uncultured Ignavibacteriaceae bacterium | reverse complement strand
ATAGCTTCACTCATTGAGCAAAATACTATTCCCATATCAGAAAGAGTTTCTTTAAAAGTCGTTGCAACAGATACACTATCGAAAACAGCATCAACAGCAACGCCTGAAAGCCTTTTCTGTTCATCTAAAGAAATACCCAGTTTCTCAAATGTGCTTATTAATTCCGGATCGACTTCTTTTGCTTCTTCAAGGCTATTGAATTGTCTTTTCTTTTTGGGAGCCGAGTAATATGAGATAGCCTGATAATCAATAGGATTGTATTTTACATTAGACCAATGAGGTTCTTTCATCTTTAGCCAATGCTTATAAGCTTTCAGTCTCCATTCAAGCATCCATTCCGGTTCACCTTTTATTTTGGAAAGTTGTTCTATTATATTCTCATTCAAACCATTTGGAAGGCTCTCTGATTCAATATTAGTGACAAATCCGTACTTGTATTCTTTGTTGGCTATTTCTTCAATTGTCTTAACTTCAGTTGTGCTCATTTTATCTCCAATGTGCTCAATTTCATTATTTTATTCCCTAAAGCTATGGAATCTGTACAAAATAGTCAAGATTAAAATGAGGGCAATAAACTGCCTGTGAAGAGCAGAATTTAGAAAATTCAATCCCCGTAGAGTCGGATGATTAAAGAATCAGTATATAAAGTTTTTTATTTGCAATGACGAAGGATTGCCAATTAATACATACTGTAAATTTTTAATGTATTCTTTACAGACCTTTTGGATATCCTCTGGAGAAACCTTTTTAACAAAATTTAAATATTTGTCCGCATTTTTATATCCAGCTCCCGAAAGTTCATATCTTGCCAGCAATACAGCTTGTTGGGTAAATGTTTCATTTCTCATATAATATCTTGTAACAAAGATATTAATTTTATTTGCGAGCTCCTGTGCAGATATAGGATCTTCCTTTATTTTATTAAGCTCGTTTAGCATTACATTTATTGTTGAATCCGGGTATACGGTTGTAACATAAATTGCGCCGCTGTTTGAAAAGCTGCCGTTTGTCCACGCTGCAGGCGCATAGGATAATGATCTTTTAGTTCTAACCTCTTCAAATAATCTATCACGTAAGATTGAAGTTGCAACTGTCATTGGATAATAATCATCCGATGCAAAAACAGGTGCAGGAAAAACACCTTCTATATAAACTGTTGGCAACTCTCTATCTAACAGCTTTAAAGTTGTTTCACTATGCTCAACTGGGGGTAGGCTTGGTTGCTTAAAATCTCCTGCAGGGATATTGCCAAAAGATTCTTTAACTCTATTTTCAATTTCCGCTTTTGAAATATTTCCTGCAACTACTAATAACATTCCAGATGTCTGAAGATGGTTTTTATAATATTCTTTAATCTGTTCCTTAGAAAATGAATTGAGTGTTGCCTCATTCCCAAATACTTTCACTCTATAGGGATGATTTGTATAAAACGCATCTCTTGCTAAATAACTTAAATAACTGTCGGGATCATCTTGGTTTTGTTTAACAGCATTAATTTGTTGACCCTTTTCAAGCTGAAAATCTTCATCTGTAAAAGACGGATTAGTAATAACATCGGAAAATATTTTCCATGAATCATCAAAATATTGTTTTACACAAAGAAGATTAATACTTGAGTAATCTAACCCTGATGAAGCAGAGAGTTGAGAATTCATACTTTCCAGCGTTGAGCTTAAAATATCTCTTGGGTAGTTTTTAGAAGCATCAGTAGCAACTCCAAGAGTTAAAGCTTCAAGTCCCGCAGTATTTGGCTCAAGAAGAGCAACTCCTCCCTTGAAATACATTTGTGCAGCAATAATATCTGTTGATGTATTTTGTTTGAATATTACTTTTAACCCATTAACAGTGAATGATTCTGTTTGTTGGGCAAAACCTGATTGTATTGTTAAAATTATAATACAAGAAAAGAGAATTTTATTAATTTTCTGTAACATTTTTCAACTCTCCTTTTGGAATTTTAATTGCAAGCTCTACTTTTTCTTTTTCTTCCGGTGAAGTTAAAACACCCATTACATAAGATTTGTCTATAACATATTTTTTCAGATAATCCTGTATATCTTTTCGTGTAACTTTTTTAAGATTATCTACATAGTTTAAATAATAATCTAAACCAGCAACACCCCACCAGAATCCAACAGTATGCACGAATTGGCTTGGCTGCTGTCTTCCATATTGCTCATTTATTGCAAGAATAGTTTTTGCGTTTTCAAGTTGTTCGTCAGAAAAGTAGTCATCCTTTAACATATTATTTAATTCATTAAAAACAGCCTTCTGGAAATCATCAAATTTGTCTCCGGAGGTTTGAGCAAATAATGAAATTGATCCTGTGTGATTTAATGTATAATAACCGAAGTTTGCAGAGAAGGCTAAGCCACTTTCAACAAGATCTTTTTGAAACTTAGAGGTTTTTTGCTGTAGAATATAAGATAAAACATCCGCAGCATAGGTAGCTTTTGTATCTTCCTTGACTGAGGGACCTTGCCATTCGAAATATGCTGAAGTCGATTTTACAGGCTTTATAACTATTACAGCCTCAGTTTTTTGAATTGGCGGATGTTGAGGGATAGGGAATTCTTTAAAGGGATCCGGACCTTTTTCCCAACCGGCAAAATATTTTTTTGCAAGACTAAATCCTTCTTCAGGAGTAATATCTCCAGCTAAAATAAGCGCCGTGTTGTTGGGAATATAATATCTATGTTGAATGGTATGCATTTTTTCTGGTGTTGTAGTTAGAATAATATTCCTGTCGCCAATAACATTTTTTCTGCTGTAATATTTCCACCACACTTTTTTATTTACAGCAGTAATTAAATGAAAAAACGGGTTTGCTTCATTTCTATCATATTCACCTGTTACAACAGGTCTTTCTTTAACTAATTCTTCTTCTTTAAATAAAGGAGAAGTAATTGCATCATACATAAACTGCATTCCAGGTTCAATACTATCCTTTTGAAGAGTAATAAAATAATTTACTCTTTCTTCACTTGTTGATCCGTTCCAAACCGCTCCAAGCTCACGTAGTCTTTCCATATATTTTTCCTGGCTTGGAATCTCTTTATTTGCTTTAAAGAACATATGTTCATACAAATGCGAAAGTCCGTCATATTCCGGTGCTTCTGTATACGCTCCGTTCTTTACATCGAACTCTATTGTTACGAGGGGTACTACCGGGTTGTGGATTACAATAACATCCATTCCGTTATCCATAGTTTGCTTTGTAATCCCGTATTTTTGTCCAAACAATAAAGAAGTAAAGACAAAGCAGAACAGGATTAAAAAAAGCCTGCTTCCTTTAAGCATTATTCCTCCTAAAATATTTTTTTCGTTTTTTTTAATAACTGGAATAAAAGTTAGTATTTATCAAAAGAAAAGACAATTGATAATTATCCGTACAACCTTTTGTGAAAGATCTTTCTATGTGTGGTTCAATTTTGTAGGATATTGCTTCCTTTGAGTCTAAGTTTAATTGTTTTTCAAGGATAATTAAATTAATTTTGATTTAGCTAATCATTAAATATGGATATGTAAAATAATTGGAAGATCAGGAAAAGCAGGACAACACAGGCTCTGAGGTAAAAAAAGGCGATCAGGAAACAAAAAGTTCATCACAGTACAGGGGCAATCAACATAGAAAAAGATTCTACAACAGGAACAGAAGATATTATTCTCCGCGTTATTCTCAGCAAAACAGAGATAAAATAAAATTCAATAAGGTTTCGATTGTAGTTCCTCTTTTAAATGAAGAAGAGTCTCTTAATCCTTTAGCGAATGAAATAAGAAAAATTTTGAAGCTGACAGATGTGAGTTATGAAGTTATTTTTGTTGATGATGGTAGCACGGACAATTCTTTGAAAATTATTAAAGAAATCTGCAGGACGGATAAAAGATTTAAATTTTTAAGCCTTAGAAAAAATTATGGAAAATCCGCCGCACTCCAGGTTGGCTTTTTACAAGCAACCGGGGATGCTGTAATTACTATGGATGCAGATTTACAGGATGATCCTTCCGAGATCCCGAATCTTCTAAAAAAACTCGCCGAAGATTTTGATCTTGTTTCCGGGTGGAAGAAAATCAGGCGAGATCCTTTTGTAAAGAAGATCTCATCAAGGTTTTTCAATTTTGTAACAAGAGTAATTAGTAAAGTAAAAATTCACGACTTTAACTGTGGACTTAAAGCATACAGAAAGGATGTTATTCTTAATATACAGGTCTATGGAGAGTTACACAGGTATATTCCTCTCTTAGCACACTGGAAAGGTTACAGAGTTACGGAGATTGTAGTTAAACATCATCCACGCCGTTATGGAAAAACCAAGTTCGGTATATCACGTTTCTTTAAAGGATTTATTGATTTAATTACTGTTGTCTTTACTACGCGATATATAAGGCGTCCTTTACATCTGTTTGGGTTTTTAGGGGCAATAGCTTTTGCTGCCGGTTTTGTTGTTAACAGCTATCTTACTTATCTTTGGATTACGGGGGGATACTTAAGCAACAGACCGATGCTGTTTTTGGGTATTCTTTTAATTATAGTTGGTGTTCAATTTTTTTCTGTCGGTCTTCTTGGAGAAATGTTTGTACACAATACAAGAAGTGAAAAAGAATATATCATCAAAGAAAAAGGATGATAATAGTTATTCTTTAAAAGCAGAATAAAAAATTGTAGTTGAATTAAAAAAAATCCCTCTTGTAAAAAAGAGGGATTTTTTATTTTTACTTATTCTTAATTGGATACGGCGGATGTTCAGGCATTTTAACAGGATGTTGTTTAAGTTCATCTAGTGCAACCTGAATTGCTTTATTTAACTGCTGATCAGTTCCTTCGTATTCAAGTGCTGGATCGTTATCCTGATAAATGTCCGGTTCCACTCCTCTTCCTTCAATTACCCACTCTTTTCCTTCAATATCAGTTCGTGAAAATTCTGGTTTGTTAAGAAATCCGCCATCGACAAATGGATTTGTTCCACGTATTCCTACAACTCCACCCCACGTTCTTTTACCGATTAGCTTTCCAAGTTTATTTACTTTAAATCTGTAAGGAAAAATATCTCCATCAGAAGCAGAGAACTCATCCATCAAACAAACCTTTGGACCTACCTGCATTCCACTCGGATCATAATATAGAGCAGCATTCCTGGCTGCATCTAAAAACACCGGTTCACGTGTCAGTCTT
>CAZUOC010000186.1:1256-5192 GCA_964622335.1 uncultured Ignavibacteriaceae bacterium | reverse complement strand
CCATAAACTTCGAGGAAAAAATATTCATCGGGTTTTCCTTCAAACCAGAGTTGCTGAGATTTTTCTTCACACTCTTTACCGGCGCTTACTACTACAAGCATAGCACTGTTTGTTTCTGCTTCAGCAAGTTGATTACGAAGTCTTTTTGATGATAATTCTATATTTCCAATACTTAGATTTTCTTTAGAAGTATTGAGATTGTCAAGTCGTACAGCGTAAACCCATGGTTTTCCATTTTCATTATACCATTGTCTTGCCCAATCAGCAAGTTCGCGCGCCCTGTCTTCAAGTTCATAATCAGAAGGATAACCTAACAGGCGTTTGTATTCGGATTCTCTTACGTTAATGTCTGGTTGTATGTCAAACAATTGATTCATATAAAATGATATTATGAATTTATTTTGATTTTATCATTCAATGTTTCAACAGGATTAAACTGGCATCCTTCAACAAAGTAATCGAAGAACGACGGATCGGTTTCAAGACGGCAATGTTCAACTTTTTCAACTAAGCTTTCCAGCTCGGCTCTTTTTGTTTTAGACAACAATGCTATGCTGGCTCCTTCAATTGCTGCATTACCAACCTGAACTATTTTTGAACTATCAATATTTGGTATAAGACCAATTTTTTTTGCAGAGTCTATATTAAGGTGTCGTCCGAATCCGCCTGCCAGATAAAAAACGTCAACATCATCAAAGTGAATTCCATATTTATTAAAAACAGTATGAAGTCCTGCAACATTAGCACCTTTAGCCTGTGCAAGTTCATTTACATCTTTTTCAGAAAGGAAAATTTTGTAATCATTGTTTGAATAAATTATCAACTTCTCTTCATTATCAGTGAAGCGTCCCAGGTAATTCATTTTTTCATTTTTAAGTAGTTCGCTAAGAAGATCGATTAAACCCGAGCCACAAATTCCTTCAGGCAAAGTTTCTCCAATAACTTTTAAGGAAAATGAACCATCAGAATTAATTTTTACTTTTTCTATTGCACCCGGCAAACCCGGCATGCCGAAAGTAATGTTTCCTCCTTCGAATGCGGGACCGGCAGGGCAGGAAGCTGCAAGTATTTTATGTTTATTGCCCAGAATCAATTCTGTGTTTGTTCCGATATCCATTATTGCAACAAGACGATCTTCATTAGCAATATCAACAGCAAGCATACAAGCGGCGGCATCGGCTCCAACGTGTCCGCTGATTATCGGCATTCCATAAACCCGTGCTTTAGGATGAATTGGAATTAGTAATCTTTTAGGAGTTTCCTTTAAACTTGTTGTTATTCTTTTCCCATCCGCTTTCTCAATTTCAGTTATCGAACGGTAAGGATTTTGTCCGATCGAATAAACATTAAGCTGAAAGAAAAGATCACGCATTGTAGAATTTCCCGCAACAATCATTTCATAAATACTTTTTGGATCAACAGGGAAATCCTCAATTGAATGAGTTAAATATCCCGCAAGAGTTCTTTGAAGTAATTTACCTTTGTTGACCGTATCGTAATGAATCCGGGACATAACTTCCGAGCCGCCGAATCTTTGCGGGTTTTCGAATGAAGTTGTAGCAAGGATCTTACCGGTTTCAAGATTTAAGAGACGAAGAACTATGGTTGTCGTTCCAAGGTCAAGTGCAAGTCCATGAATTAGACCATTGGTCTTGTCAATTTCAACACCATCCAATAAAATTCTATTACCATCCCGAGTTACTGAAGGATCAGGTTTTAGGTTTTGATTATGAACCGGAAGCTGAAGAGCTTTTGTTTCAATTCGCATTTCATCGCGATGCATTGTGTTGCATCTGATTACACCGGATTCAGCTATGATTCTTGTCTGGCAGGAGAGCCTGAAATTATTTTTTCCTGAAACTAACGACGATCTTAAATGAGCTTCCTTTGCTACAGGTTCAGAAAGACATTCCATTCCTTCTGTAACTTCGACTAAGCATTCCTTACACTTGCCTTGTCGGTTACAGGAAGTAGGCACATGAATTCCAAACGATTCAGCATATTCGTGCAGCAAAGATCCCGCTTCAACTAAATGCTTTTGATTATTGAAATGTAGTTCTACACTCATTTTAGCGTTATTCTGCTTTAATTTGAACTATTAATATAACTATTATATCGGTTCAAAAAATAAAAATATTAAGTTGTTAATCAAAAAATGCAGTTTTGTTTCAGGTTTTGCATTTTCTTTCCAGGTTAAAATCTTGAGAATGTCACTAAATAAGAAACAGGTATTCGAAATATTTTAGAGGTTCGTCAGTGAATTAAGGAATTCATTTACATCTTTAACAAAGTTCTCCGTTTCTTCAAGATGAGTATCATGTCCTGCATTTTTAATAATCTTGTGTTCTGCATCCGGAAATAGATTTAATATCTCTTTGTTGATGTTTGTGAATTTTGTATCGAGTTCACCAGTAATGAGAAGAGTCTTACATTTAATTTTATTAAGATGTTCAAATAATGGAAGCATTTTTCCTGTGCCGAATCCAAGCAAAGAATTAGTCAAGCCAACCGGATTATTTCTTAGTTTCAATTCTTTTATGCGATTTCTTTTTTCTTCAGAAAACCTTCTTTGTGTATTGAATATTTCTTTCTCCATCCAGTAATTAACAAATTCTCTTAATGTGTGAGTTTTTATAAATTGAATTATCTCATCATCACTTCTGACTCTTTCTTTGCGAAGCTTGTTGTCTTTTATACCAGGTGTGGTACTCTCAAGAATAAGTGCGGCAACTTTTTCAGGATACTTAACAGCAAAGTTTAAAGCTGCTCTCCCGCCCATCGAGTATCCTGCCAGAATAACTTTTCCTTTTACTGTTAGTTCGATAATGTTATTTACCTGGTTTGCAATTGCTTCCGCAGTGTAAAGTTCTTCACTTTCGGGAGAATCACTTTTCCCATGACCAATTAAATCAATTCCAATTGCTGGAAAACTTTTATCAATATGAGCTGAGATTGCTCTCCAATCTTCTGATGAACCTGTAAACCCATGAAGGAACAGGAGAGGAGGTTCGTCATTCTCAACTGAATGAAAAAATTCTACGTTTAATTTTAAACTTGCAAGTTCGAAGATCATCTTTGAGAACCTTCAAGGTTAGAGTGCCGCTAACACTATGCTAACCTTGAAGGTTAGCATTCGCTTCATCCCAATAAGCTACTCTTAGCTTAAGAGAAGCAGCAGCATTGGTTTTAATTTCCAATACAGAAAAGTTCTTTCTCGTTAATGCTTTTCTAAATTCAAATTTAAAATTTTCCCAGTTTTTAACAAGAGAATAATTACCTCCAAAGGCATTAACGAAAGGAGAGAACTCTAAATTATGAGGAGCGACAAAGTACTCATCAAAAACCTTTCCATATTTTGAGATAGGCAGGACTTCAAAAATCCCCCCGCCATTATTATTTATCAGAATAATGATTAAAGGAATTTTATATTTTTTTGCAGCCAGGAGTGAGTTAAGATCGTAATAAAAAGCTGAATCTCCTGTTAACAAAACAGTCGGTTTCTTTTCTAAGACAGCAAGTCCAAGTGCGGTAGAAGTGATGCCGTCAATTCCACTTGCCCCGCGATTATTGAAAATGATTATATCTTTTTTTGTGATGGGCGCAAAGTAATCGAAATCCCTGATTGGCATGCTGTTTGAAATCATTAATTGAGATTTATCCGGTAAAACGCTTATAAGTTCTTCTATTATTCTGCATTCGTTTGGAAATTTTGAATTACTTATAACTTTCTTTTTTGCCTCTAAAGATTTTTCATCGAGTGTTTTTATTGCTTGAAACCATTTACCGGAACTTCTATTTATTTTTTTTGATTGAAGATATCCTATCATTTTTTCGCAAAAAAGATATGGCTTGCATGCAAAAGAGGCGTTAGCTCTGTTTGCCGGATCGAACCAGTCGCCGTATTCATTAACCATAAACCTGACTGCAGAACATTTT
>CAZUOC010000186.1:0-1246 GCA_964622335.1 uncultured Ignavibacteriaceae bacterium | reverse complement strand
TTAGAAGTAACTGTTCTTCCAAACTGCAGGATTATTTCAGGTTTAAATTTTTGAGCGAAAGAATCTGATCTCAGAAATCCTTCAAAGCTAAAAAGAATATTTCCTTTATTATGATTTCCAAACCGTAACTGCGAAGCCCCATCTGCAAATATTGGATACCCAAGAAGGGATGCAAGTTTTGCACAGTTAAAGTGAAATGTATTGTTGTAGTTTTCCGGTCCTGCTATTATTAATCCTTTCTTAAACTTCGCAAGATATTCCGCAGTTTCCTTAAACCATTTTTCCGAAACAATATTTTTCCCATTTCCTTTAAACAAATCTTTTTTGTCGGGCAAAACCAATTCTGCTGTTTTGATTACATCAGCCTCAACTTCATCTGTGATAATATCTGGCTCAAAAGGTTTTCTGAAAGGAAAGTTTAAATGGACAGGACCTTTTGATCGAACCATACTTTCATAGACTGCTCTTTTAGCAATTGCTTTTATATGCCTGATTCTTCTCGGGATCGGTTCCGGTAATCCTGCATCAAAAAACCACCTTATATGATTTTTGTAAAGATTGCTTTGATTAATAGTTTGATTTGCGCCGGTGTTAAGAAGTTCGGGGGGTCTGTCTGCAGTACAAACAATTAGAGGAACTCTTTGCTGATACGATTCAATTATTGCAGGATAAAGTTCCGCAGTTGCAGTGCCTGAAGTACAAATAAGAATAACCGGGGTATTTGTGGTTTTTGCAATTCCTAGTGCGAAGAATGCGGAACTTCTCTCATCAATGTGAACAAAAGATTTTATCTTTTTGTTGTTGGCAATCGCGAGAGTTAAAGGTGTGTTGCGGGAACCGGGAGAGATGCACGCATATTTTACACCAATCGAACTTAATTCTTTGATGAAAGTTTCCGCCCAAAAATAATTTCGGTTAATCTTTTTTTTCATCAAACAGGGATAAAATAGGTTTTAACTTCATTTCAGTTTCTTCAAACTCAGCATCTGGTTCAGACCCTTCGACAATTCCACTACCGGCATAAGCTACTAATTTATTTCCATAAGTAACAGCCGATCTTATTGCGACAGCAAATTCACCTTCGTTATTAAAATTGAACCAACCGATAATTCCTGAATATAAACCTCTGCGCTGGTTCTCAATCTTTTTTATAAGATTTAATGCTGTATCTTTGGGAAAACCGCACACCGCTGGCGTTGGATGAAGTTCTCTTAAAATATTCATAACACTTGTATCAGGTTTTAAG
>CAZUOC010000185.1:0-5211 GCA_964622335.1 uncultured Ignavibacteriaceae bacterium | reverse complement strand
TCATTTCCGCCATCGCTTATTTGAAGGCCCGTATCTTTATTTCCATAAAATGTACAACCCTCAACTATATTATAACCTCCAGAAATATGCATTCCATTATCGCCGGCATAGCGGATTGTTATTCCTTTTATATACCAATAACTTCCGCTAAGTCTTAATCCTCTATTACTGCTCGATATCGGCATAGAGGAAAAATCAAGAACAGGTCTTGCATCCTGGTAAGCAAAAAGATAATACATGTTGTTTTCGCTGCCGCTTTTAGAAATGCTTATTGTTGTTGATAAAGAATAAATCCCGCCTCTAACAAAAATTGTATCTCCAGCCAGAGCCAAACTTACAGCAGTTGATATATTCTTTAACGGCTGATCAATCGTTCCGGGATTGCCATCATCCCCGCTAGCCGCTACAAATATTTGGGCAGAAAAACCATCAACAAAAAATATAACCGAGAGTAACAAAACAAATATCCATTTCTTCACAAAATTATTCTCAAAATTATTTTTGATTGGTTCGTTAAATAAATGGAAACGGAGGTTTAGATGTTATACTTTGTTAAAACCAAAATACTTTTCTGCATTATAATAGCAGATATCTTCAATAATCGGGGCGAGCAATTCATCGGAATCCGGAAGAAAACCTTTATCCACATCTTCCCCTATTATGTTGCAAAGAATTCTACGGAAATATTCGTGACGTGAAAATGACAGAAAGCTTCTCGAATCTGTTAACATGCCAATAAACCTGCTGAGTAATCCCATATTCGACAACGAAGTCAATTGTTTTTCAATTCCATCCTTTTGATCAAGGAACCACCAACCACTGCCAAATTGTAACTTGCCCGGGATACTTCCGTCCTGGAAACTTCCGATTATTGTGGCAATAACTTCATTGTCTTTGGGATTAAGATTATAGATAATTGTTTTTGCAAGTTTATCACTTTTATCGAGTTTATCTAAAAATTTTACAAGTGAAGCTGCAATATTAAAATCACCAATTGAATCATACCCGGTATCGGAACCAAGGTTTTTAAACATTCTTGTATTATTATTTCTTAGAGCGCCGATGTGCAATTGCTGAACCCAGTTTCTTTCATGATCCATTACTCCAAATTCATACATCATAGCCGATTTGAATTTTAAAATTTCTTCTAAGGTTAATTCCTTTGATGAAAGTATTTTCTGAAATATCTTTTCAATATCCTGTTGAGAATAATCTTCAGCATAAGGAACTTCTATTCCGTGATCGGAAACTCTACATCCGTTTTTATGAAAAAAATCATGACGCTGTCTTATTGCTTCTATATATTTTTGAAATGAATTGATCTGTATGTTTGTTATTTCCTGTAGTTTGTTAAACCATGAAGAAAATTGCTTAAGATTTTCAACTGCCATTCCTTTATCTGGTCGAAAAGCTGGAAAGACTTTTATATCAAATTTATCCTTCTTTAATTTTCTGTGATATTCGAGTGAATCGAGCGGATCATTTGTTGTACAAAGGAATTTAACTTTAAAATTTTTAAGCAATCCTCTGACTGAAAAATCATTTGTTTGAAGAAGTTTATTGCATTGTTTATAAATTTCTTTCGCAGTATTGCCATTTAAAAGTTTATTTGATATCCCAAACGGATTTTTTAATTCCAGATGTGTCCAATGATAAAGCGGATTTTTTAATGTGTAAGGAACTGTTTGTGCCCATGCCAAAAATTTTTCCCAATCAGAAGCTTCGCCCGTAATAAATCTTTCGTCAACACCATTTGTTCGCATTGCCCGCCATTTGTAATGATCTCCATACAACCATATCTGCGTAATATTGTCGAAGTTTTTATTTTCAGCAATTTCCTTAACAGGAAGATGATTGTGATAATCAATAATTGGTAGGTTCTTAGCATAATTATGATATAATCTCTCAGCAGTTTTATTTAATAGCAAAAAATTTTTTGTAATAAATTTTTTGTTAAGCTTTGTGTTCCTAACAGCACTTACTTTTTTTTTCACAGCCCTAACTTATTTCAACTTCACTTAATTTAGGTGTTAGTAAATGAATGATGAGAAGCGCAAGTAAATATACTGAGCCACAAATTATAAAAAGAATTACATAGCTTTTTGTTAATTCAAGTATAAATCCTGCTGCTGTTGCAATAAACATTCCTCCAACTGCACCGCCCATTCCACCGAATCCAACAACAGAAGCAACTGCTTTTCTCGGGAACATATCGGATACTGTAGTAAACAAATTCGCGGACCACCCCTGGTGTGCGGCTGTTGCTAAACTTAATATTGCAACTGCTTCCCACAAGCTATCTACCTGGGAGGCTAAAATAATCGGGATAACAGCTATTGCACATACAAGCATTGCTGTTTTTCTTCCTTTATTTACTTCCCATCCTCTTTTTATAAGGAATGAAGAAAACCATCCTCCGAAGACACTTCCTACATCTGCGGATACATAAATAATAATTAACGGAACTCCAATTTTATCAAGTGTAATTCCATAATTTTTATAAAGAAAACTGGGTATCCAATAAAGATAGAACCACCAGATCGGATCAGTCATAAATTTACCAATTGTAAAAGCCCAAGTCTGTCTATATTTAATAAGGCTTTTCCATGGAATTTTAGCCTGTGTATCAGGAGGATCAGATTGTATATATGCAAGTTCTTGCTTGGACAATCTTTTATGCCGTTCCGGTTTATCATATAGCCAGAACCACAATATAAGCCACAGTAAACCGATAGCTCCCGTAAAAATAAATGCTTCCTGCCAACCCCAGGTTAACGTTATCCAGGGGACAACAAGCGGGGCAACTACCGCCCCAACATTTGAACCTGCATTAAAAATGCCTGTTGCAAAAGCTCTTTCCTTTTTAGGGAACCATTCTGCCACCGTTTTAATTGCAGCGGGAAAATTTCCAGCTTCAAAAAGTCCCAAAGCAAAACGAGCTATGCCAAAGCCCAAAGCACTAGTTGCTAACGCATGACCTATGGCGGCAAAACTCCAGCCGGTAAGTGCAACTGAATAACCTGATTTTGTTCCAACTGTATCAATCACCCTGCCTATAACAAGCATACCTATTGCATAGGCTGCGGTAAAAGCAGTAACAATGTAACCATACTCAATATCGTTCCAGCCAATATCTTTTCGAAGAATTGGGGCAAGAATTCCTATTACCTGTCTGTCGACATAATTTATCGTTGTAGCTAAAAAGATCAGTGCACAAATTGTCCAGCGGAAGTTTCCAATTTTTATTTTTGTTTGACCTGAAGCTGCATCCAACATTAGGTTCCCTTTAGGTTAGTGAAAAAGAAGGTTGCAAAAACTAATTCCTGTCTAAATTTCAACTTTAATAGGATTATTTAATTTATTTAACTCATTGTTAAGATAGTCGACAAATTCTTCTTTAGTTTTAATTCCATTCGGTTCCTGTTCCCATGCCGCACAAAAATAATAAGTAAGCTTATTATTATCTGGTTTTAATATTACAAAATAGCTTAAATCATCTTCGGATATATTTAAAAAATAAGATTTATTGTAGATAACAGCAATCCCAAGATTATCGTCTGCCAATGTTTGTTTACCCCACAATGCAATGTAATTCCATCCTTCTCCATTCGAAGAAAGGTAATCCGTATCTTTATGTTTGGCAAGACTAGTGCAGAAGTTGTCAATTTTTTTATCTATTGAGACATTGACGTTTGTAACTCTGCTTTTAGCCGAAATAAAATAATTTGTAGTTATATCATATTTTTTATCCAGCTTCCATCCAAAATGCGTGTTAGTTATACCTGAAATCAAATTACCATTTAACACCCGGCAATAAACGCTGTCAACATCCGATACTGTTGTAACTTTATTATTATAGAAAGTAGCAATTGAGCCAATCCCAAGTGAGTTTCCTACTTTAAAGATATCCCTTCCCCAACTAAGCATACTCTGGTAAGATTCATTTCCATCAGACACAAGATCATTTTTCCCTGTGATATTCAGAAATAATCCATTTTCTTTTTTACCAAAAATATCTGTCCTGTTTCTATCATCAAGATAAACCCTGTAACCGATTTTTTCAGATTCCCAGCCCGGTCCCTCGAATTGATATAGAGCATCGTGAGCAAAATGTGTTGCCGGAACTTTAGTAAAATCCATACTTTCAAAATGACCCCCTGTGTAATATCCATCTTTCAATTTATAATCAACCTTCTGACCCAAATATGCCAATGTTTCCTTATCAGCTTTTTTGCCTTCAACATTATCAACAAAAACAATTTCTTTAGTTTCATTTGGTTTAAAGTTTATGAGAAGCTTGATTTCGTGACCACCCATACTTTCTTTATCAACTATCTCATAAGGTACCTCAACGTCGTTGTAGTAAACAGAAAAATGATTTACATTGAAACCGGGATTTTTCTTTTCCAGCGATTCAGTATTAATTCTTACAACTTCATTAGTACGGGTAATGTTCAGGGGATTTTTTAGAGTGATACCAATAGGCTTAGAACAACCTACTGATATAATAAGCAAAAGAGATGTAATAATTAAAGAAAGGAAATAATAAAACTTTGATGGTAATTTTTTCACAGCTTCGCCTCCTCAGTCCCATTACTGTTAACGGTAACTTTACCGTTTAAGTTAAGGCAAACTTAAAATAAAAAAAAATAAATTTCAATATTCCTGAAAAAATTTCTTTCGGGAACTATATTCTTACCCGGAATATTGTAAAACTGATTCGAAATGGCTTATTTAGCCCAAAAATGAAAGGGTTAAGTGATTTTTTTAAGGATATATTTCAATCACATAAGCATAATAACAGATGAATATTAATAAAGTTAGGTAGAATTTCAGGAGAAGAAAGGATTACATCAATAACAGCCCGGTTTTGGTATTTAGAACAGAAAATTTTATAACTGTGCTCCAGTTAAATGAATCGAAATAAATATTTTTACTCAACCCTGAACCAATCAAAATCGGAATATCCTTTACTTTCTACAATGTTCGGATTTACATTGAATAATCCAACCTTAGCACCTATCCACATTCCCGCAACTGCTTTAAACTTTTCTCCGATTGCAGTGTATTCATTTCCATCGAGACTATAATAGAATGAACAGACAGCATTATCATCAACCTTTACCTTTAAATAACAATTATTCTGGTGTAGACTAACCGATTCAATTTCTTTAGTTGCATCATTCGCTCTTTCATAAGTTCCTATACACA
>CAZUOC010000184.1:2985-5241 GCA_964622335.1 uncultured Ignavibacteriaceae bacterium | reverse complement strand
TTTTAAAAGGACTTTTTGTTAAATGAACAGACAGAGCGTAAAAGATTTCTCGGAGAATGTTTTTAATACTTTAGTTTCAATTTTAAGAATAATTCTTTTTTCTAAAAAAAAAGTTAGCCTTCCGAAACTCCCATCAACTATTAGTGAATGCAACATACTTGCAAACGGACCTTCCCTAAATGAATCTGTGAATAAACACAAGGATTATATTTTAAGAAAAGTTAATTTTGCCGTTAATTTCTTTGCAATTTCTTCTCTTTATTCTCAAATAAAACCTTCATACTACGTAATGGTTGCCCCTGAATTTTGGATAGAAACTTCTCCCACCCAGAGACAGGAAGATATGAGACAAAATTTATTTAATACTTTAGCTGAGCAAACTAGCTGGGAGATGAATTTATTTCTCCCCTCCCAGGCTTCGAAGTCAAAACTTATCCAAGAGAAGTTGGGTAATCATAAATTTATAAGAATATTTTACTTTAATGTTACCCCTATAGAAGGATTTAGATCATTTCGCAATACTTTTTTTAAATATAAACTTGGAATGCCTCGCCCATATAATGTTCTTATTCCATCAATATATTTGGCTCTAACTTTAAGATTTAAAAAAATTTATTTGTTCGGCGCCGATCATTCATGGCACGAAGAAATTAAAGTAGATGATACAAATGACGTAACTGTAAACCATCAACATTTTTATGATAAGGATAAACAACAGTTACCTATGTATAAACTTGATGGAAAAGAGTATCATATCCATGACATTTTTAATAAACTGCATCTCGCTTTTAAAGGCTATTTTATTTTGAAAGAATATGCTGAAAATATTGGAGCTAAAATTTATAATGCAAGCTTGAGAAGCTATATTGATGCATTTGAGAAAATTACTATTAACGATTAACTGAATTTTTTTATGCTTAATAAGCTAATTGGAAAAGTTAAAAGCTCGATTGTTGTAAAGAGATATTTTGAGCCAATGCTTATTAATAATCTTGAAGGCGGAGCTGACTTTAACGGAAAAATAATTGGAAGCTTTAAAGATTCATTTGGTACTAATCATAATCTTCTTGGTGGACTTCGTAGTAAAATAAAGCCAGCCTGGCAGTCAATACTTAATCCCGTAAACAATAATAGAATTTCAACAAAAGCCGAATTAAAAACTAATATTATCGAAGCAAAAAGACATATAAAAAATCTTAAACGTACTTTAGATTCTTTTGATTCTAAACTAGAAGGAAAATCAATTCTGGAAATCGGCTGTTACAATGGTATAAAAACTTATCTTTTAGCTTTGGAAAATTGTTTATCTATTACAGGTTCGGATGTTTCTTTTTATTATGAAAAACAAACAAGCGATGTAAAGGAACCGGAAGTAAACAATCATCTGGATCAATTACGGCAAGCCGCACTCAACTTATTTCAGTTAAATGAAAAATACACAATTCATCAAAAAATAAAATTTGTAGAAGATGATATTTCAAAATCATCTCTTCCGGATAATTCATTTGATATAATTGTTAGCTGGGAAACACTTGAGCATATAATTGATATAGATTCTGCTTTAGAAAACATAAAGAGGATACTTAAACCAGGTGGAATAGCGTTTCACCAATATAATCCGTTTTTCAGTTTGAACGGAGGACATAGTTTGTGTACGCTTGACCTTCTGTGGGGACATTGCCGCTTAAATGAACAAGATGTATTAAGATATTTTAAGGAACTTCGCCCGGCGGAATATCAATTAGCATCTTCGTTTTATCTTGACAGTCTGAACAGATTAACATTAAATGGTTTGAAAGCAGCAAGTGTAAAAGCAGGATTGGAAATTTTAACTTTAATTCCTTTTGTTAAGAAAGCGCATCTATCAGTTTATAAGGATAATTTTTATAAAGAAACAAAACGAAATTATCCGGATGCAGAACCAACGGATTTAATTTCTCCCGTTGTTTGGGTAGTTCACAGAAAGAAATGAAAAAGAAAATTAGTAAGAAAAAAAATATATTAATTATAATTCCTGCCCGCGGCGGTTCGAAAGGAATTCCGAGAAAAAATTTAAGATTATTAAACGGATATCCACTTATTTATTATGCTATAAAGAACAGTCTTGCATCAGGCTATAAACCCGATGTGTATTTAACAAGTGAAGATGATGAAATATTAACAATTGCAAAAAAATTTGGAGCTAAGGTTCATAAAAGACCCCAATTACTTTCCGATGACTTGACAACTCTCGATCCTGTTATTTTTGATGCCTAT
>CAZUOC010000184.1:0-2975 GCA_964622335.1 uncultured Ignavibacteriaceae bacterium | reverse complement strand
TAAATCAATAGCCAAAAAAGAAAAAAAAGAATATGAAGTAATTGCTACAATTCAGCCGACTTCACCATTACTTTCTACAAGAACAATAGATAATGCATTAGAAATATTTATAAAAGATAAGAACGTTGATACATTAATCTCGGCAGCAGACAATACACATCTTACCTGGAAGAAAACAAATGATAAATTTGTTCCTAATTATAAAAAAAGAGTAAATCGCCAGGTATTACCCAAAAATTATAAAGAAACCGGTTCGTTTCTTTTAACTCGTCCGGAAATTATTTCTGAGAAAACCAGGATTGGTCGTAATGTTAATCTTTATGAAGTAACCGGTTTTGAAAAAATAGATATTGATAATTTTGAAGACTGGAATTTGTGCGAATATTTTCTGAAAAGAAAAAACTTATTATTTGTCGTTACCGGGCATAAAAATGTTGGATTGGGTCACGTTTATAATACACTAAGTTTAGCCGATTCGATCTTAAATCATAATGTATATTTTCTTGTGGATGAAAAAAGCGATCTTGCGTATAATAAAATAAAGGAAACAAATCACACAGTTTATAAACAAAAATACGATGACATTACAAAAGACATATTTAGCCTAAAACCCGACATAGTTATTAATGATATTTTAGATACAAAATCTGAATATGTTAAAAAGCTGAAATCTAAAAACTTGCTTGTAATTAACATAGAAGATATCGGGAAAGGCGCCGGATTTGCTGACCTGGTTATTAATGCAATGTATCCTGAAAAAAGAAATTTGCCGAATCACTATTACGGGAAAGATTATTTTTGCTTAAAAAATGATTTTCAATTCTCAAGGAATAAAGTAAGTGTAAATAAAAAAGTATCTAATGTTCTGATTACATTTGGCGGTGTTGATCCCAATAACTATACTTACAAAGTTGTGGATTCGATTTATGACTATTGTTTAAAAAATAATATTGAAATTCATATTGCAGCGGGACTCGGGTATACAAAGTTTGACAGTTTTAAAAAATATCCCAATGCAAAAATATACCTCAACATTCCTTACTTATCTGAGCTTGTTTATAATGCAGATATAGTTTTTACTTCGGCCGGAAGAACTACTTTTGAGATTGCATCGATTGGAGTTCCTGCGATTGTGTTATCTCAAAATGAAAGAGAAGCAACACATTTTTTTGCGTCAGAAGGATTTGGTTTTATTAATCTTGGCTTAGGATATAATGTCCCCAAGAAAAAAATAATCGATGCTTTTAAATGGTTGTGTGAAAACTATAAAAAAAGATCGGAGTTGAGTAAAATTCAGCGATCACAGAAAATTAGAAACGGCAGAGAGAATGTTCTACATTTAATAAATAGTTTAATTGATAAAAAGTGAAAATTAAAGATTTCTTTCTAAATTATAATTTTAAAGTTCCTTTGGTAAAGCCTTTTATTATTGCAGAAGCAGGCGTTAATCATGAGGGATCGATGGAATTAGCTTATAGATTAATAAATGAAGCGGCTGAAGTGGGTGCAGATGCAATAAAATTTCAAAGCTATAAAGCAGAATTCATAGCTTCAAAGAACAGTCCTTCTTATTGGGATTTAAGTAAGGAACCAACAACAAGCCAATATCAACTATTCAAGAAGTATGATAAATTCTGGAAGAAAGAATATGAAGAACTGAAAAGAACCTGCGATAAAGTCAACATCGAATTTTTATCGACTCCTTTCGATGTGGAATCAGCGACATTTCTGAATGACCTGATGGAAGCCTATAAAATTTCTTCTTCTGATATTAACAACAAGCCTTTTATAGAGTTTATATGCCAGTTTCAAAAACCGATTATACTTTCTACAGGCGCCAGCAATATGAGTGAAATTCATGAAGCTGTAGATTGGATAGAAAAGAAAGGGAACCGGCTCTCCCTGCTTCACTGCATTTTAAATTATCCGACTTCTGATGATAATGCAAATCTTGGAATGATTGCTCATTTAAAGAGAGAATTTACCGATAAAATTATTGGATACTCTGACCATACTTTACCGCGGGATATGAGTAATTTAAAAACAGCAGTTTTGCTGGGTGCAGCAATAATTGAAAAACATTTTACTTTTGATAAGAGCCTGCCGGGAAATGATCATTATCATGCAATGGATAAAGAAGATTTGAAATTGTTTAAGAACGAAATCGACTACTTATTTAAGACGTTGGGAAGTTTTCATAAAGTAACTCTCCCCTCGGAAGAAATATCCCGGCAGAATGCGCGAAGAAGTTTAGTGGCTCTAAGACCAATTAAAAAAGGAGATGTTCTTAAAGCTGCGGATTTGACGTGGAAAAGACCGGGGACAGGTATTCCTCCAAAAGATATTGATAAAATTATTGGTAAAACAGCTTTGATGGATATTGAAGAAGATATTGTTTTACGGTTTGATATGTTCAAATAAATTCAAGTAGTAATATGTCCAAAGTAAATAACTTATTATATAATATTGTTTATAACAATTTTTTAATAAATCTTTATTATAGTAATCAAAGAAAAAAAGTTCTCCAAAGCGGCTTCTTATCATCTTCAAAATATGATGATTATTTCTTTAAGTATAGTAACGAAGCCCAGCAAGTATAGACTTTTAAAGATGATGCAGAATTGAGCACAAAAAAATTTAGATACAGACATTTTAAAGTAAATAAAATTTTGGGTTCTTGGAGATGGAAAGGAATCTGGCAACATAAAAATGAAATTATTCCGGTCGTTTCTAATAAAAAAGGAATAGATTTTGGCGGTGCTTATGGTCCTATTTCTTATCAAGCAAATGTCGTTGATTTTGCCACTAAAGATATTTTCGGCAGGAAGGTAATGTATCATTCATTTGAGGAAATTGATTTTAAAGTAGACTATGTTTTTTCCTCGCATACATTAGAACATATTTCCGAAATAGAAAATGCAATTAACGAGCATAAAGACATCGAGAGTCTTGTCGATAATAACCCAATAAAGCTC
>CAZUOC010000183.1:0-5262 GCA_964622335.1 uncultured Ignavibacteriaceae bacterium | reverse complement strand
CGAAGGACCAGTTGCCGAGCATTTCAAAAAAAGTATGATGGTATGTGTCGTGTCCAACTTCTTCAAGATCGTTATGCTTTCCGCTTACACGGATACATTTTTGTGTATCGGCAGCGCGTTTGTATTCTCTTGAGCCTGTTCCAAGAAAAACATCTTTGAACTGGTTCATTCCTGCGTTTGTAAAAAGAAGTGTCGGATCGTCAAAGGGAACGACCGGAGAGCTTGGAACTATCCTGTGATCTTTGCTCTTAAAAAAGTCGAAAAATTGCTGTCTGATTTCTCTTGATGTCATAATATTGAGTTGAAATTTTGTCTGTATCAAAGATAATAAATAATGATGTAAGCATAAACGTAGAATGTGCTTAAATGCAGGATTAAACCGCATTGATTTTTGTTTTTGTTAATTATAGTTTTCAAACCAAAGTTAACATTGGGTATTATTTTGGAGTCAGTTTCTTCCGTGTCAGAATTGGAATTAATGCAGAAGATTTTTGAATCTGATGCACAGGCGATTGAAAGCTTATATGATAAATATGCCCCCCTTCTTTATACATTTATTAAAAAGATAGTCAAGGACAAAAATAAAGCTGAGGGAGCGTTGGAAGGTGTCTTTCTCACCATATGCAAGAAGATAAATTATTTTGATTTTGAAACAAAAAACAGCTACGCGTGGATAATAACTCTTGCTAAAAACAAAGCTGTTTATGATTTAAGAAAAGGGAAAAATGTTGGGATCGACGAAGAAGATATAAGCGAATCAGAAAATGATTTTATTACTCCACGGCTTTCCCACTTAAGTGAACCTCTCGATCTGGAAAAAGCATTAGTGTATAAAGATAAAATTGAAAATGCACTTAACAGCTTGACAGATGCACAACAATATGTGATTTATCTCGCTTTCTACGAAGGGCTTTCCCAGGATGAAATTGCGCAAAGATTGAAGATCCCGCTGCAGACAGTCGAATCTAAAATAAAAATCTCGTTAATAAAACTGAATGAGAATTTTGCCGGAGGTTCTTACTCGTTTTCTACAAAGAATCAGCTTATCGATTTGATTTATCCTTTTGTACTTGGCTGTCTTAAAGATGATGAAATGTTAGAAGTTTATAATGGTTTTAAGTCTTCTGAAATATTTCCATGGAAATTATTAGGCAAATATCAAAATCTTGTTTCCCTTTTACCGATCATGCTTGATCTTGAAACTCCACCAGAAGAGTTGAAAGAGAAAATCATTAATAAATTCGATAAACCTGAAGAAGATAGTGGCAATTCATTATCTCAAGCAGATTCAGCAATTGAGGAAACTCAAATGGAAGATGTTGAACTGCAGAATGAAATTCAAGAACCCGAAAGAACCAAAACATTAGAAAACGATGATGAAATAATCGTAACATTTAATCATAAAGAAGAAAAAGAAAATGCTGAACAAGTTGAGATGTTTAAGTCTATTGAGGAAAGCATTGAGGGAATAAAACACATTGACCCCGAATACATAAGGTTTGAAAGACGTAGGAATTATACAGGCATAATAACGTTTGTTTTTGTCCTGATATTTATGGTCGCAGCAGTAATTGCATACCTGTTTTACAAAGACAGATCAGATTATTATGAAAGCCAGATTAATGCACTGAATGAAAGTTTGCAGGAATTTGTTGATGAAAATCAGAACAAACCTGAAATACCGGGAATTGGGGAATTAAATAAGCCACTAACAGTTGAGCTCAAAAATACCAAACTTGCTTCTCGTGGCGGTGGAAAGATTGTTTTCAGCTTTCCGGATAAAAGAGGATATCTTTATATCAAGAATCTTCCATTATTAACTTCCGATAAGGCTTACCAGCTCTGGGGGAATTTCAGAGGATATTTCATTTCTCTCGGAATTTTTAAGATTTCATCAAGACCTGATTACTATCCCTTTATGTTACCGGCATCAGTTATTGAAGAACCAGTGGAATTTTTTGTAACTGAATCAACGGCTTACGGTTCTAGGAAGCCGGGTAACAAAATTTACCTTCTGGGGAAATTCGAATAGTTACAGATTCTTTTTATTCTCTCTGTGAAGAATGATCATTAACCCGATTGTAATAAGCGCGATCGGCCAGTACTTAATTGTTATTTTTATAATTGAGTTGAGGAAAAGGGGAAGTGTGATATTCCCAAGTAGTGCCGTAACGGTTATTGCCGCAAAAATTAATGTGGCAGAAATCAGGAAGAAATTTTTCTTTGAGGTATCATCAAAGAAAAGCATTAAGAAGTTGATTCCTGCAATGAAAAGTATTGACGGAAAAATAATTTCTCTCTCATTCAGAAATTCAAAATGATTTGTAAGAAAAATAAGAATTCCTATTAAAAACAGAGAAGTACCGATAAATAAAATTCCTCTTTCTTTCTTTCCAAATGATATATAAACAAGATTGATACCGTAAAAAATCATAGCATAACCTAAGAGTTCTGTACTTTGGACATCAATTACCCCGAGCAATTTTAATGCTGTTGCAAGTGCGAGAAATATAAGCAGGTAAAGTAAGATTGGCTGGTTATTCAATAGTTACTCTATTTAAATTTACAAAATTTTTTGTCCCATGCTCGATGAAATTAAGTCGGTAGCAAATACCGCACTTTTGTTTTTAACATCGAGAATAGGATTTACTTCTGTAATCTCCAGAGAAGACATGCATCCGCATTCGGCAATTGATTCCATTAAAAGATGAGCTTCCCTGTAGCCAAGTCCACCGGCAACCGGAGTTCCAACCCCAGGCACAATTGATGGATCTATTACGTCAAGATCAAAACTTACATGAAGATGATCAACTTTCTTTCCGAACTGTTTCAATATTTTTTCAATTATTACATGAATTCCCTGTTTATCGATATCTGCCATTGTATAGACGGGTAACGTCAATCTTTTAATATTTTGTTTCTCAAGTGTATCGACACTTCTTGTCCCGATTAAAGCACAGTTATCCGGTTTTATTTTTGGAGCGAAGCCATAAAAGTTAACGAGCTTTTCATTTCCTATTCCTAAAGATGCAGCAAGCGGCATTCCATGAATATTTCCCGAAGGAGAAGTTTCATCGGTATTCATATCTGTATGCGCATCAACCCAGATAACCCCAAGCTTTAGCTTATGTTTTTTACAGTATGAAGAGATTCCTGCAATAGAGCCCAAGGCCATTGAATGATCACCACCCAGGCAAATAGGAAAGTGTTTCTTTTCGAGAACCCGTTCTACTCTATGAGCGAGTACTCCTGATCTCTTAAGAATTTCGTTTAAATATTTAAGTTTTGGGTTTGTTATTCTCTGCCGTTCCATTATCTGGATGTAAATATCACCGCTGTCGATAACCTGGTATCCTAACTTTTCGAGCTTTTCTTTTAAACCAGCAATTCTTAAAGCAGAGGGTCCCATATCAACCCCTCTTCTGTCGGCACCGAGGTCAATTGGAAAGCCGATAATATTTATGATTTTGGGATTTTCTTTTTTCATTAAGTGACTGTTTTAAAAACCATAGCAAATTAAAAAGTTTCCTCTAATATCCCAAGGGTGTTCCCACTTAAGGGGTGTAAATTAAAACTGCTATTATGTATATTATTTTACGGGAATTTTTTTATAAAAACTTTTAATATGTCACTCGACGAACCGGTAATAAGTGTTGGTATTCTCTCTGATCACCAGGTAAACTTTGAGCTTTACGGTGATTTTAGCATTCAGGGCTTTAAACAAAAGTTCAGCGGAAGGTTTTCTGCAGAGCTCGAGGGGGACCGTATAATTTGTAAAAGCTCCAAAGATAAAATTGAAATATCGAATGAAATAGTTTTTGAACCCGGGGATTTATCCGTTGATTCTTTTCTAATCATGGATGTTCCAATCGGGAAACAATTTCATTGGCAAAGAAAACAAACACAAAGGTTTAGCGGTTCACTTAAGTTATTGAAAGATGGTGATGTTATTTGGGTAATTAATATTGTTTCCATTTCACAATATCTTAAGAGTGTAATCTCATCCGAGATGAGTGCAAAAAGTTCTTTGCAGCTTCTGAAAGCTCATGCAATTGTTTCAAGAAGCTGGCTGTTGGCACAAATGGAAAAACTGAAATCTTCAGAAGGAGAAAACAAGGAAAGCTATTTGTATCAGACCGATAAGGAAATAATTAAATGGCGGGACAGAGGAGAGCATCTTTTATTTGATGTGTGTGCCGATGACCACTGCCAGAGATACCAGGGGATTTCCAAAATTTCTACCGAAAATACAAACAATGCCGTCAAGCTGACAAAAGGAATAGTTCTTATGTTCGGAGGTAAAATTTGTGATGCACGCTATTCAAAATCATGTGGAGGAATCTCTGAATCATTTGAAAATGTTTGGGAACCAGTCAGACATGAATATCTTTCTTCCGTGGTTGATTACAAATTCGAACTAGAAAATTATAATTTGGATTTTTCTTCTGAAGTGAACTCAAAAAAATGGATACTTAGTAGCCCAACTGCTTTCTGTAATACTAATGATGAAAGAATCTTATCGCAGGTGTTAGTTGATTATGACCAGGAAACCACAGATTTCTATAGATGGAAAGTCGAGTACCCTCAAAAAGAAATTGCCGAACTAATAAATAAGAAATCAGGAATTGATTTTGGAGACATTCTCGATCTCGTGCCGGTGGAGAGAGGAGACTCTGCCAGATTGATTAAACTAAAAATCATTGGCACAAAAAAAGAAATGGTATTTGGCAAAGAATTAGAAATAAGAAGAATCCTCTCCAATACGCACCTTTATAGTAGTGCGGTTATTGTCAATAAAGAAGACGGTGAGAAAGACATTCCACAAAAGTTTATTATCTACGGTGCCGGGTGGGGACACGGAGTAGGTCTCTGCCAGATCGGTGCTGCTGTTATGGCATCCCGAGGCTACCAGTTTGATGAGATCCTACTGCATTACTTTAGAGGGGCTAAACTGAAAAAGATTTATTAATAGTGAAGAATATCTTATTTAAACATCAGGCTTTAGATAAACTGATTTCTTTAAAAGATTATTCCGGTGCAGCAAAATTACTCCTTGAAGAACAAAAGAAAAACTGGATTGCCTTAGCAAAGAATTATAACTCTCTTAATGCTGTAAAAGAAAAATCATTTCAATTTCCCGGCTTCGTAATTAAAGTTCAGCATAATCCCGGCAGGATTAAATCCACATCTGCTAAAGTTGATGAAAAATCTATCAGCGAAAGAAAGTGTTTCCTTTGTTCAGATAATCTGTATGATGAACAG
>CAZUOC010000182.1:0-5268 GCA_964622335.1 uncultured Ignavibacteriaceae bacterium | reverse complement strand
AGATGCTCTTTACCATTCAGCCAGTATATACTATCAGCATTTCCCGTGTTTTTATCAGGATGAAACTTCAAAGCAAAAAGGAGAGCAAACTCTTTACTTTACCGAGCATGAAGACGGAAACTCAATTCACTATGAAGCCAATTTTAACAATGGTAAAATAACATCTCTTTACAAAGATGGAGTAAAGATTCCCGATGATAAACTCAAGGATTACGAAGATCTTGTTTACGACAATCTGGATTCAATAAGAAAAGATGATGATGACTTTTTTACTTACCATCACGGACCGAAGGTTTTTCATTTCGATATGGATAGTTTAAATAATAATATGAAAGAATGGAGGAAAAAGTTTAAAGCTGAAAAACTCGACTTTAAGTTCGATCATAAAAAATTTAAAGAAAATATGGAAAAGCTGAAGGAGGAATTAAAAGACTGTGATGATATTGTAATTCATATAGATAAAGATAAAATACAAAAGAATATAGAAGAGGGATTAAAACACCTTGATAAATTGAAGATGCATAATTTCAATTTTGATTTTGACGAAGATGAACTGAATAAAAACTTAAAACGCATCACAATCGAGATTGAAAAAAATAAAAATAATCTCGAATTGAATATGGAAGACCTAAAAGAGCAAATGGATGATCTTAAAGACAAAATGAGCGGTCTTTCTGAGGAGATGGGTGATTTAGATAAAGAAATGAAAAACCTCAACAACTTTCTCGATGCTGTAAAAGTCGAACTTGTAAAAGACGGGTTGATAAAAAGTTCTAATGAAGAATTTGAGATGGAACTTTCACCTTCAAAAATGGAAGTGAATAGTGAAAAAATTGCAGATAATCTTCTTGAAAAATATAAATCAATTTATAAAAAGCATTTTAACAAGGAAATAAAAGAAGAGATAAAAATTCAAAACTAAATAGAATTCCCCAACTAAAATCATCTCTTCCTCACTAAAAAATCCGGTCTCTGCCTTAAGGACCGGATTTTTATTTAATAGTACATACTAAAGTTAGGTGTTAACCCGGAATAATGATTCTTCAAGTTTAACAGCTTTAGGAAAAAGAATATTATTTTCAAGGTGAACATGCTTATGAAGGTCTTCTTCAAACTCCTTTAATTCTTTAAGAGAGATTTTATAAGTCTCACATGCATCCGCAGGAGGAGTATAATTGTTTGTAAGATTTTTTATCTCAAGCATTCCATCCCCCGCTGATTGATGTTCAGCTTCCATCATTGCTATAGGATTTTTTATTGTTCCGAAGTAAGGTGTACTTTCACCAGTTCCGGCTTTCGATAACGAAACAAGCCTGACAATATGAGGAAAAAGAATTCTTTCTTCTTTCATCATATGATGCTTCATTTCAACATTTATTGAAGCGAAAATCTCAGCAATCTTTTTTGTTTCGGGATGGTTTTCGCCGTGCTTTTGCGCAACCTTTTGTATATGAACAAAGATGACAGGAAGCATCCTGTTTACATAACTGTGATGATTATTAATAATATAAGAAATCAGGAAATCAAGTTTCCAGTCATCAGGTCTTATTTCTTCTTTTGTCCCGGAAGGATTTAGATTTTCAATCTCAGTAATAATATTTTCAAAATCGATTCCTTTCTCTGTACAGGCATCAGCAAGAGTTCTTTTTCCATTACAACAAAAGTCCAAGCTATATTTTTCAAATATTGCCACTGTATGAAAATTATCTTTCACAATTTCAGATAATGTGAGATTTGTAAGTTCATAACTTTCAGTTACCATTTTTATTTCTCCTTAATTAAATAGTTTTTGATTTTGGAACCTTCAAGGTTTACTCATTACTAGCCTAATCTTGATTTTTGTTATTTTTTATCATTACAATTATCATTTTAAATTTCTCTACTGCATTTACAGCATGCGAAATATTTGCGGGTAATATTATGAATTCACCTTGTGAAACAAGAACAGGTTTACCATCAATAATACATTCTGCTTTGCCGTCAACAATCTGAATAAAAGCATCAAAAGATGCTTTATGCTCACTTAATGACTGACCTTTATCAAAGGCAAACAAAGTTATGGTCCCTGTTTCCTTTTTTATTATTTGTTTACTTACAATTGAGCCATCTGAATATTGAATAAATTCAGATGCGGTTACGGCGTTAGCCAAAATATCGCTGTTTGTATTCATAGATAATCCTTCTTGTTTATTTACTTACATTATTTATTTGATTTAATTTTTCTTTCTTATTTGAATTCACTTGTACATTCGCTTTTTCATTAAACTTTTTTATGGCTTCAGTTCCCGTAGGATGTCCGTAGCTATTCATATTATGATAATGTATTAAGTATTCTTCTTTTGAAATTTTATTATCCCAATTTCCTGTAATTATTCCAATACCGGTTATAATCAGAAAAATTGAAACTATTGCTATTGCTGCATATCTCTTCTTGATTTTCTTTTTAACTGGTAGAACTGTTTTCAGATCAAGCGTATCTGCTACAGGACAAGCGTCTATACAATTAAAGCATGATGTACATTCGTCGGATAAAACCGCTTTTACTTTATCAATTTTTATAAATGAAGGGCAGGCTTTATTGCAAAGACCGCACTCTATACAACTTGCGGCGTTTCTTTTGATTTTTGTCGGACTAAGAAAATTAAGCAAACCAAGTAAAGCGCCGTATGGACATAAATACCTGCACAAGAAATTTCTTATTATGATTGAAAGCAGGAATAAAACTGAAATCACTATCAGCGCTACTCTTGAAATGTCTGCAAAGAAGAAGTACATCTTAATGTCTGAAACAAGATTGTAAGGGCTGTCGAGAAAAGATTTTACTGCAACTGTACTCATAAGGAAAAAGACAGAATAGAAAAGAAATCCAAGCAGTAAATATTTGATACTTCTTAAAGGATAATCTAAAAATTTCGGAAGCTTAATTTTTCTCTTAAAGATTTTCTGCCCAAAATCTCCAATGAGTTCCGAGATAAAACCGACAGGACATAACCAACTGCAAAATGATTTTCCAACAACAAGAGACATTAGAACTATTGCAAGAAATATGAACATTCCTGCCGGATGCGCCGGGTGAATTTGTCCTGTTGTAACAAACAAATAAAAACTCATCATAGAACTAATTGGAAGAAATCCATCGACGCCGGGAGGTCTATGATAAAAATTTGCAGTTCCACCGGATTGGAGATAGTGAATGAATAAATACATTTCAATACCAATCCATACACAGAGTAACAAAAAAAGTGTTTGAATAATAAATCTATATTTCTGAACCGGTTTTTCTTTATTTCTTATTATTTTCTTTTTCATATTCGGATATTTTTATCTGATTTATAATTAAAAAAATATTTAAATAGCTGCTACCTTCTTTAAAGTTTTTTCTCTGAAAGTATCGATCGTATCTTCACTAAGCATGTTATAAGCTTCTGTTCGAAGTGTCCCCCACTTTTCATGCAACGGGCATGGATTTGCCAGGCTGCAGTTTGGAAACCCCAGGACACAATTATTAAAAACATTTAAGCCGTCTATAGAAACAACTATGTCAATCAATTTTATTTTTTTAGGATCGCGTGCAAGAGAAAATCCTCCTGCCTTTCCTTTTTTTGAAGAAATAATTCCATTCTCAGTTAAGCTTTGCAGAATTTTAGAAACAAATTCTTTTGGTATAGAAAGCTTCTTTGCAATGTCATCTGCAGATACTATTGCTCCTTTATCATGAGTTGATAAGTAAAGCACCGCTTGTAAACCATATTCGCATTTTTTAGAAAATATAACTGTCATTTTTATACATCATTATAATCAGATTTATTTGTCTGATTAAAGATACTCACTAAACATTTTTTTGTCAATACCCTTAGAAAATTTTTTTAAGAAAATTGTTACTTATCAATTATTTAAAACAAAAAAGCCTTTCAAAAATTGAAAGGCTCTCCCCCTTAGAATTTTGTTTTCTTAGTTACCCCTAACGTTCTTCTTGCCGTTAATATGTTTTTCTTTATCTATAATATTGCCTTCCGCATCTACAATACCTATATGGCACCCGACATTACCACAATTACTCAGAGCAGATTCAATGTGACCTTTTGGTGGAAGACCATGACAACTGCCGCAGGCAGCTTGTGTACTATCTACCTTATTAAAGACCACAGCTACATTGTTGCCAACCATTTTATCTTCAGTATACATAAACTGCAAATCAGAAGAATCCTTTAAGAATTCAAAATTGCCATGACAATAAACATTAGAACAAGTGCCGGTTGAATGATCATAACTGGCGTTAGATGCAATATTTGTAGTAGCAAGGTTACCCAGTATAACCTCGGCTGGTAAACCTGAATCCAGATGTCCGGTATCCAAATAATTTCCAGGAACTGTATGGCAAGTTGAACATTCTATATTGCTACCCAATTCATTTGCATATAAATGTTGATTATGAGCGCCTACACCTAAGGAATCGGTGCTTATATTTCCGCTTACATCCTGCGGGGGTGCAATCATCGTTGGATCGTTAAAATTGCCATGGCAAGTGTTACAAGCTTCAGGACCGTTTGCTTGAGTATGGCATTTAAAGCAACTTTTATCAGCAGTCCCTCCTTTATAATCTGACCCATGACATCTTATACAGGTACTCATGCTCCAGCCGTTAGCACGCACTATCTTGCCATGAAAGTCAGATGAATTTTTATCGAGTATTCCGGTTTTATGAATTGAAAGTACCGGCGCAGAAGGTGGTGCAGGATCAACAAGATCGCTGCAGCTTACTAATAATACTGCTAATGAAATCAGCGTTAATATTGAATAGATTAATTTCATTTTAGTCCAATTATAATCTTAATTATTAATGAGTATGACAATAATTGCAAAATCCATCCGTCCTTTGAGACATTGGCGACGCACTAGTATGACAGTTATAACAAATGGATCCGGCATTCTCATGCCAATCACCATTGTCATCTCTCATAAATCTGATAGTATGAGTTTTGGGATCGGTATTTTTAATTCCATCACTATCTAAATGGCATTTTATACAAGTTGGATCAGCACCCTGTATATCATGACAAGCAGTACAATTTTCGATATTTCTCCTTGCTAATATCGCATGTTCTCCTCCGCCGCTGCCTACTCCCATCGTTGTGAAGTCTGCCTTTAAATGAGATAAAGGAGCTAAATCTCCACTTGATCCAACAGAACCTTTTTCAGGAACATAAGCATAAATATTTTTATTGAGCATCTCAACAAGGGTTTGTACTACAATTGGCCTTACTCCAG
>CAZUOC010000181.1:809-5309 GCA_964622335.1 uncultured Ignavibacteriaceae bacterium | reverse complement strand
GGAAAACATTTACATGAATTTCAGGGAATACAATTTAAGCTCGCTGAAATAGCAACCAATATCGAAGCTGCAAGATTATTGACGCACCGAGCAGCGCTTAAAAAAGATAAAGGCGAATCAATTATAAGAGAAGCCGCAATGGCAAAGTTATTCGCGAGTGAAATAGCAGAAAAAGCCTCGAGTGAAGCTGTTCAGATTTTTGGCGGTTATGGTTTTATAAAAGATTATCCTGTAGAAAAGTTTTACCGTGATGTAAAACTTTGTACAATCGGCGAAGGTACTTCTGAAATACAAAGAATAGTTATTGCAAGAAGTTTACTAAGTGAGGAATGATGAGATCACTGTCACTCCGAAGGAGTGAAACGAATGTCCAAAGGACTCCTTTGGAGAAGAATCTGTTACAAAGATTCTTCGCTCCGTTCAGAATGACCAATTATTATAAATACTAAAATGAAAAAAATCGGCACATCCATAAATCAAAATTCATCTTTTAACAAAAGAGAAGACCACCAAAAAGAATTGCTAAGAAAGCTTAATGCCGAAAGAGAAAAAATTAAACTTGGCGGTGGGAAGAAAGCGATTGAAAAACATAAATCTAAAGGTAAACTAACTGCTCGTGAAAGAATATCTAAACTTATAGACTCCCCAAAAGAATTTTTTGAGTTAAGCTCATTTGCCGCTTATGGAATGTATGAAGAACAAGGTGGGGCTCCCAGTGCAGGAACCGTTTACGGAGTTGGAAAAATCAATGGTCGTTATCATGTAATTGTTGCTAACGATGCAACAGTAAAAGCCGGAGCGTGGTTTCCTATAACTGCAAAAAAGAATTTACGCGCACAGGAAATCGCAATGGATAACAGGCTGCCAATAATTTATCTTGTTGACAGCGCCGGAGTTTTTCTTCCGATGCAGGATGAGATTTTCCCTGATAAAGAACATTTCGGCAGAGTTTTCAGAAATAATGCTATGATGTCTTCAATGGGAATTCCTCAGATTGCCGCAATAATGGGTCCTTGTGTTGCCGGCGGAGCTTACCTCCCTATTATGAGTGATGAAGCATTAATTGTTGAAGGTGAAGGTTCAGTGTTTCTTGCGGGTTCACATCTTGTTAAAGCTGCAATTGGTGAAGTGATTGATAATGAAAGTCTCGGTGGAGCAAAAGTACAATCAAATATTTCCGGTGTTACAGATTATATAATGAAGAATGACGAAGAATGTCTTTCACAAATAAGAAGTTTAACAGAAAAATTTGGCGATAATCAAAAGGCAGGATTTAACAGAACTGAAAGTAAACCTCCCATATTTTCTTCTAAAGAAATTTATGGATTACTTCCCGAAGACACTACAAAACCTTACGATACCTATGAACTGATTTCGAGGATTGTTGACAATTCAGAGATTGATGAATATAAGGCAGGATATGGAAAAACCTTAATAACAGCTTATGCAAGAATTGATGGATGGTCAGTTGGTATAATTGCCAATCAAAGAAATATAGTTAAAACGGAATCCGGTGAAATGCAGGTTGGCGGAGTTATTTATTCTGACAGCGCTGATAAAGCTGCACGATTTATAATGAACTGCAACCAGAAAAAAATTCCTTTGCTTTTCTTACAGGATGTCACGGGATTTATGGTTGGCAGCCGTGCGGAACAAGGTGGAATAATTAAAGACGGCGCAAAAATGGTAAATGCAGTTGCAAACTCTGTAGTTCCGAAAATCACAATTATAGTTGGAAATAGTTTTGGAGCCGGCAATTACGCAATGTGCGGCAAAGCCTATGATCCGAGATTTATTTTTGCTTATCCAAATGCTAAGATTGCAGTTATGGGTTCATCACAGGCTGCAAGTGTTATGCTAGATATCAAAATTAAGCAGGCTGAAAAAAGCGGAGAGCATCCTACAGAAAAAGATAAGAAAAATCTTCTCGATGAAATGACAAAAGCTTATGATGAAAAAAATAGTCCCCTTTATGCTGCTGCAAGATTGTGGATTGATGAAATTATCGATCCTGCTTTAACAAGAGATTATGTTTCAATGGCGATAAAAGTTGCAAATAATAATCCCGAAATGCCGAGATTTAATCCGGGAGTGATACAGACCTGAAAATCTATTATTTTTGTTTAATAAATTTCTGACTATGAAAGATTATAAATTAAATAACATTATTAGAATCTTAATAAACGAACTTCATCCCAGGAAACTTATTCTGTTCGGCTCAAGAGGAAAAGGGACCGAATCTTTAAGCTCGGATTATGATATAGCAATAGATTCTAAAAAAATCAGTCTGTCTGAAAAAAGAGAGTTAAGGGAAAAGATTGATGAAATAATTGGTCTGCATAAAATTGATATTGTTTTTTTCAAAGAGATTGATGCCAGCTTCAAACATATAATTAAAAAAACCGGTAAAGTTATTTATGAAAAATGAATTAAAATATTCCTTTGACAAATTGAATGAAGCTGTAAAAAGATTAGACGAAGGGATTAAAAAAGTAAAGGATCAATTAGATCGCGATGGCGTTATACAAAGATTTGAGTTTACTTTTGAGCTTTTATGGAAAACCTTAAGGTTATTTTTATTAGATGAAGGTATAAATACAAATTCTCCCAAAGAAGTACTTAAAGAAACTTTCAGGTTTGGATTGATTAAAGATGAAAAATTGTTTCTTGATATGCTTGATGACAGAAACCAGACGTCTCATATTTATAGTGAGGACGTTTCAAAAAAAATTTTTGAAAGGATAAGAAAAAAATATTATACGGCCCTGAAAAAATTGGTAAGAGGTATTAAAGAAAGGATGGTTTAATTATAAGAACAATTGAAACCACCGAATTTATCTTTAATATTTTTTTTAATTATCTATACTCAAGCAATCCTGCCTCAGCAAAGCAGTATTTCCAAAACTGTAAATTATATTTCATCATACATTGCCTCTGAAAAATTTATTCAATTAAAAGATGAAATTGGAGATTTATCTGCAGTTGATTCTATTTATGTTGCTGCATTAAAATTTGAGAACTATAATTACTCGGAAGCATTGCTTGCTTCATGTCTTGCAACGCTTCCTTATAAAGAAGTTCCAATAGTTGTTCCTTTAATAAATTCTGTTTGGAATTATCCGTTAGTTTCTGCTTGTGATTCAATCTATAATCTAAAAAATAAAAATCTTCCATCCAGGTTCTTTTATGACACACCGCAAAATAATTACGGTGATAAGGATAAGAATGCACATTTTTTCGGCTTCGCTTTTTTATCATATTCTACTGTTTTTTTTGATTTCGAACATCTAATTGGTAATTTTATAGAAGCATTTGAGGAGGATTTTAAAATTCAATCTTCCGTAGATTACCGTGATCTAGATATTAACTTTTACGGGAAATGTTTTGGTAGGCTGCTGAAGAAAGATAAGTCAATCCTCCCATCACAGATTTTGATAATGCGAACACTTTATTATTTCGGAAACCCGCTATGAAATCAATAGTAATTATTGATGATGAAAAAGAAATCTGCGAAAGTATAAAATTCATTCTTGAATATGAAGGCTATTCTGTTGATTCAACTACTTCCGCCTCGGAGGGTATCAGCAAAATTTCTTCAGGTAAATTCTCCGCTCTTCTTTTAGACATACAAATGCCGGAGATGAGCGGCTTTGAAGTGTTAAAGAAAGTAAAAGAAATAAATCCCTCTCTTTCAGTAATAATAATTTCTGCTCATGGAAGTGTTGAGAATGCAATTAAGGCAACAAAGCTCGGTGCATTTGATTTTATCGAAAAACCGATAGATAGAGACAAGCTTCTCATAAGTGTAAGAAATGCTGTTGAACAAGCAAATCTTATAATTGAGAATAAAGAGATAAAGAAATCTTTAATAGGTGATGGAAAAATTCTTGGCAACAGCAAAGCAATAAACAGCATACTTGAGATTATTGAAAGAGTTGCCCCACTTGAAACAAGAGTTTTAATAACTGGCGAAAACGGAACTGGAAAAGAATTGGTTGCAAGAGCAATTCATGAGAAAAGTGCAAGAAAAGAAAAGCCTTTTATTGAAGTTAACTGTGCGGCAATTCCAAATGAACTTATAGAATCAGAATTATTTGGTCACGAGAAAGGATCATTTACGGGTGCCTTTCAACAAAGGATAGGGAGATTCGAGCTTGCAAATAAAGGCACAATATTTTTAGATGAAATCGGTGATATGAGTCTGCAGGCACAGGCAAAAGTTCTTCATGCTTTGGAAAGCGGGAAGATTGAGAGAGTCGGCGGCACAAAAAAAATTGAAGTGGATGTAAGAGTGGTCTCTGCAACTAATAAGAAGCTTAAAGAAGAAATTGAAAAAAATAATTTCAGGGAAGATCTTTTTCATAGACTAAATGTGATACCGATTTATGTTCCCCCCCTTCGTGAACGAACGGACGATATTCCAATACTTATAGAACATTTTGCAAATGATATTGCAACCAAGCATAAAAAACCTGTTGTAAAATTCAGTGACGATGCAAT
>CAZUOC010000181.1:0-799 GCA_964622335.1 uncultured Ignavibacteriaceae bacterium | reverse complement strand
ATCTTTGATGAAAAGTTTATCGTGGACAGGCAACGTACGTGAACTTCGTAATGTTATTGAAAGGATTATGATACTTGTTGATAAAAAAGAAATTAAAAAAAGTGATATTGATTTTCTTGCAACAACTGGTCAATCAAAAATTAACGAGATAATTGACGGGAGTAATTCGTTCCAGGAATTTAAAGAAAAGGCAGAACGAGCCTTCATTTTGAAACAATTAAAGGCAAACGACTGGAACATCAGCAAGACAGCAGAAATTCTTGATATACAAAGAAGCCATCTCTACAACAAAATGAAAAAATATGAAATCGAATCTCAGAAGGATAAAAAGGAAGGGTAATTATGAGTACTATCTTTTCGAAGATTATTAATAAAGAAATTAAAGCCGATATTGTTTTTGAATCTGAAAATGTTCTTGCATTCAGAGATATAAACCCACAGGCTCCTGTTCATATCATTATTATTCCTAAAGAAGAAATCCCAAGAATAAATAATTTTGATAAAGCCAGGCACTCAGAAATCTTAGCAGAGATGATCGAGACTGCTAATAAGCTTGCAAAAGAAATGAAGATCGATGATGGCTTCAGGCTGGTAATAAACAGCGGCGATAAAGGCGGACAAACAGTTCATCATCTTCACATTCATCTGCTTGGCGGCAGACAAATGAACTGGCCTCCAGGTTGAGTTCAATACTAAAAATAGTGATAAAAAAATATTCTTTATTTACTTCTCATTTTTAATTTTTGAATTTCTTTTCTACTAATGAGAATCGGCGGTCTCTCTATTTTTCTTTTTCAGG
>CAZUOC010000180.1:0-5322 GCA_964622335.1 uncultured Ignavibacteriaceae bacterium | reverse complement strand
AGATGTTCACCGGCAACACCAGCTCTCTTACCGATATATTTTTCCCCGGCTTTAAAAATTCCGTAAGCCGTTTTGCCAATATCTTCTGTAGCAATACCTGCAAGTTTTTTATCTCCCATCGGGTAAGTTAAAGATAATTTGCCATCGGGACCTTTTTTAGGACCAAGACCAAAATAAATCAAATTCTCCCAATAAAATGAAGCGATAAGATATGTTGTAGGGACACCGGCTTCTTCAAAATATTTGTCAGACTCTCCTTTACCATCGAAATGAGGAACTTTATATTTTTCCATAAGTGTGGGCATTCTATCATCACCCAGTGGAATCCATTTTCTTGTATCTTCAAGAGTTGACCAGATGACATGCTTTAGTCCTGCATCTTTAGCTGCTAGCGCCATATTTTTAGCCTGGCTTTTTTCTTTTTCGGGAGAAAGGTATTCCCAATAATTTGTTACACAAAAAGCTCCGTATGCACCCTTAAAAGCTTTCTTCAGACTTTCTAAATCATCAGCATCTGCAGTCACAATTTCTACACCTTTTTTTGCAAGTTCTTCCGCTTTATCTGAACCGGGGTTTCGTGTAATGGCTCTCGGGATAAAATCACTATTCGTATCGTTCAAAATTGCACGAACTAAACCACCACCCTGAGCACCTGTTGTGCCAATTATTGCAATCACTTTTTTAGACATAGATTTTCCTCCGTTCTAATTCGTTTATAAATTTGAAATGTAAATTTCAGGAAGTAATATAAATATTATAAGCAAAAATTAAAGTCTAATTGTTTAAAACAAAAAGAGGCTGACAAGTCAGCCTCACAATATCTTTTTCAAAAATTTTACTTCAATAATATCATCCTTTTTACACTAATAAAGTTACCGGCAATTAACTGGTAAATATAAACTCCGCTTGCCAAATCAGAGCCATCAAAATCGATTGTATAGTTACCACCAGGTTTATAGCCTGAAACAATAGTTTTTTCTAATGCCCCGGTAACATTATAGACTTTCAATATTACAAATTCCCCTTTAGGAATCGAATACTCAATTGTTGTGGAAGGATTAAAAGGGTTAGGATAATTTTGCTTTAAACTAAAATTTGTTATTGCTACGTTATCATTTATACCTGTTACAGCTTCAACGTGAATGATGCCCGCCATTCCAACTCCGTTTGGAGCACCGTGTACAACACAATAATACCTGAAATCCCCTGCTGTATTAAAAATATGGGTATAGACCCAAATATTTGTACTGGCATCACCACTTGAGAAGCTGCCATCATCAGCCTGAACATTATGAAAGCCCCCGTTGTTTGTCCATCTTACCGTATCCCCAACGCTAATTGTCAAATCAGAGGGACTAAAGCTCAGCCCTACCAAAGCAACGTCGTACAATGTTTGCGCAAAGTTATAGTTAAATGCAAAAAAAAGAATAAATAGGACTATGTGCCGTATAGATTTCATCTTTAGCTCCTTTCAAGATCAAGTTGGAATAATTACACTTATAGTAACAATCAATACGTAAAGGGGACATTCCCTCTTTAATTAAATTATTAATATCACAAGGTTGTTTTTAATGAAAGGCAAACTAAAGACAAATTAACACAAAACCATCCCGAAATTATAACATTTTCTGAATTCGCTTCAACTACTGGAGGTGAACTGAGAAATTGTAAGTGCACAACAAAATATTCCCAAGAAAAATGAAGCTTTACAATTTCTTACTAGTTTCTATTGGATTTTATATTAGATCTTTTTCTTTTGTTTAAAAGCCTCCCATTTGTGTTTTTATTGGCCCCATTAATTAGAATAAAAAATAAAACTTATCCCAGAATTTGTTATGAACTTCTCAGGCTTTCACAGACAACTTCTTTACTGTCTGCGGTTCCCCTAATTTTTTATATGCAACAAGAACATTTTTAATAAACAGAAGCAAAAATGCAACGATGGCAAAAAGTACCAAACCGATTGCAAAATTCTCACTATATAATAGTGCTGCTAATGCAAAGACTAATGAGAACGCCTGTAGAAGAAATACCGTTGATTTATGTTTAACATTGCTGCCTAAAATTATATGATGTACGTGCGAATTATCGGACATGAAAAGATTCTTATGTTTTTTTAACCTTATAAACATTACCTTCAATGTATCAATAATTGGTATAGCAAGAAGTATAACTGAAAATGTGAGATCCATATTACCTGTGCCTGCGTTTCTGGAAGAAAGTAATACTGCGGCAACCAGGAAAAATCCAAGTGTAAGTGAACCACTATCACCTAAAAAGATTTTTGCAGGTGAAGCATTATACTTCAGAAATCCTATCAAAGCCCCAATTAAACTTGCAGATAATATTAAAACAAGCTTATCGTTTAGCTGCCATCCTATAATGAATGTAACTATAGAGACTAATAATGCAAAACCCGATACAAGACCATCAAGTCCATCATACAGGTTAATCGCGTTTATCACACCGACAATAAATACTATAAGCATTACTTTATCAAAAGGAGCGGGGATATTAATTCCAAAAAAACTCAGTGTATTATATCCCGATGACAGGAAAGTGATAAGTAATAATGCAGTAATAAACTGCACTAAGAACTTCATTTTATAACCAACCCCTTTTACATCGTCGACAGCACCTAGAACAAAGATTATGGCTGAGCCTAATATAAAATATTTTATCTCATCCAGATTTCCGTAAAAAATAAGGATTGATAAAATAGACGTCAGATAAACTACTATTCCCCCCATTCTTGGAATAGCATAAGTATTTACTCTTCTTCCACCTGGAAGATCGATTATTTCATGTTTTGTAAGGTAGATTATTAAAAAGGGAGTAAGTATCAGAGTTAAAAGCAGATTGGCATAGAATATTATTATTAAATACATTTACAACCTTTATTTCGTGTTTATAACCTTTATAGAGGTCAATTTTTATAAAGATATTAACTGTCCCTTTTTGATACTAATTCTATGCCAACCTCCATTTGATTATTATGCGGGACATAAGTAAACTTTTAATCTATCTTTGCTTATGATTTTTTCAATTTTTACTTCCGCTATATGGCATTATTTCATTAATACCATCTTATTAATTTTGAAGATTAAAATCGGAATTGCTATGTATGTACCCCCTTAAAGTTAACTGGAAACAATACTTAGTTAAAAAATCTGCTGTGGGCTCCCAAAACTTTCATATATATTTTCTTTAAAGGCAACTTCCCTCCTAACCTTTTATAACCAGATAGAATCCTTTTTATAAAAAGAAGCAGTAGTGCGATAGATATAAATAGTACCAAACCAATTACAAAGTTAATGCGATAAAGTAAAGCAGTAACAATAAACAATAATGAAAAACCCTGCAGAATAAAAACTGTTTTCTTGTGCTTAACATTGCTGCCCAAAATAATATGATGTACATGAGAAGTATCGGAGACGAAAGGATTCCTCCCGCCTTTTATTCTTATAAACATCACTTTTAATGTATCAACAACTGGAGTTGCCAGTAGAATAACTGAAAATGTGAGATCCATATTTCCGGTTGTAATGTTATTGGATGAAATCAAAGCTAATGTAACTAAAAAGAATCCCAGTGTTAATGAGCCGCTATCACCTAAAAAAATTTTAGCCGGGTAGGCATTATATTTTAAGAATCCGATAAGAGAACCCATTAAACTGATCGATAAAATTAAAAGGAGTCTATTGTTTAACTGCCACCCGATAATAAAAGTAATAATAGTCACCAAAAGTGAAAAACTCGTCACTAGACCATCAAGTCCGTCGAAAAGGTTTATAGCATTGAATACTCCGACAATAAATATTGTCAGTATAACCTTATCAAAAGGATAAGGAATATTTAACCTAAAGAGACTTAGTGTAGAGTACTCCGATGATAGAAAAGCGACTAAAAATGCGGCAGCAATAAATTGTACAACAAACTTCTTTTTATAATTAACTTCTTTGATGTCGTCTATAACTCCCACAACCAATAGAAATGCTGAGCCGAAAATAAAATATTTTATTTCGTTCAGTTTACCGTAAAAAGTTATAATTGATAAAAGTGATGTAATGTAAAGAACTATTCCCCCCATCCGCGGGACCGCATGTGTGTTTATTCTTCTTCCCCCGGGAAGATCAATTATTTTATGTTTAGTAAAGTAATTAATTAAAAAAGGAGTAGAAAAAAGAGTTGCGAATAAACTGAAACAGAATATTATCAATAAATACATTAATAACTTAATTTCCTGTTAAATCTTTAATAAAGATATTTACCTGTCCGGATTCCAGCTACTTATTAAACTGTGGTAACTCAAATACTGTGGTTAATTTGAGTTACCACAAAGTATAAAAAGTATTATTTCATCAGTACCATTTTTTTAACTGCGTTAAAATTCTCTGTTACTATCGAGTATATATACACTCCGCTTGCTAATCCTGAAGCAGCGTTTAGCTGAACCTGGTGAAATCCTGCTTTAAAATCTGAATTAACTAATTCCATAACTCTCTCACCAAGCATATTATAGATATTGATTACTACCCTGCTGTCTTCAGGCAAAGAGAATTTAATTTTAGTACTCGGGTTAAACGGATTAGGATAATTCTGGAATAGCTCATATTGGGTTGGGAGTACTTCCACCTCAACTTCATCACTATATGAGAATTTACCGTCATTATCTAATTGTTTTAACCTATATGAATACATTGAACCATCTGTTAGATTCTTATCTACAAATGAATACTCCTTTGGTGAGTTACTGTTTCCATTACCTTTGACAAAACTAATTTTTGTCCAGCTATTATCAGCAGATTTTCTCTCTACTTCAAATCCATAATTATTAACTTCTGTTTTTGTTTGCCATAATAACTCAACGTCGCCCTGCTTAACTTTTGCATTAAAGGAGTTCAATTCTACAGGAAGAGGGTCATCTATACCACTTCCTACACTAACGCCTGTGTATTTAGTTGTAGCAGCAACTTCGTTTCCTAATGTATTTACGGGACCATCGACATTAAAATAGAACTGTTGATCACTAAAACCTGTAACAGAACTATTAAAACTTAGGTTACTTGACTTAGTAGGATCAGATATAGTTATTTTTACGTGCACCCAGACTACAGGGCTAGTCCCGAGAACATTACTTACCTGGTAAGCTGTTGAACCACCCCCTGCATTATCAAAAGTCCATGTATTAGAAATACTTAATACTGATGATGTATTATCATTTGCTTGGGTAGCATATATACCTTGATCACCACCAAGGCCCACAACAGTTGATACCAGTGATCCACCTGGTTTTGTAACTAGCACTTTTCCATTAAAGGC
>CAZUOC010000179.1:0-5334 GCA_964622335.1 uncultured Ignavibacteriaceae bacterium | reverse complement strand
TGTACTTGTAATTCCGATTCATCTTTTATCAGGATACCGTTGCTTTCTTGTTCAATTGAAGAGACGTATTTAAAATTATTTGGTATTGGAGTTAATCCAAATATATAACGAAATGACTGAGTGACTTCAGGCTTTAATTCAATACAAGTTGAATACCCGTTTTCATTAAGATGATTTTTTTCAATTGAAGCTTTGTGACCTAAATGAAAATATGAAGTTGTTTCTTCAATGCCGATAACTTTTCTGTGTCTGCCTGAGAAAGGAGGATATTTTCTCCCGCCGTTGCTTAACCATAAAACAGTATATTTTAACTTCTGTGGATTTTTAATAGAAAACCAGAGCCATCCGTTTTTAGGAGCTGATGCAGCAGACCATGCAAAAGGCAGAGTCTCGTCTGATTTAAGTATAAGTAGATCTTCGTGATTCTGATAAGCCGGGTACCTCGATAAATCAATCTGCTTTCCATCAACTGTTTTTACTTTTAAAAGTTTATCGAATTTTTGCGGATAAGCTAAAACAGAATTACCCAAAGCAGGATCAGTCTCAACGGGTGATGACGGGGTTTCGCCAAAAAGATAATTTGAAAAACTTAAATAAACTTTTTCAGGAACTTTGAGCATTAAATGATGTCCGATAGGAATTTTTCCGTTGCCTCCAATGAACTGATGTTCCTGGTATATTACCGGTTGTTCCGGTTTAATAAATATTTTTTTATGAACATTTGCCCCCATTACTTTTTTATCTAATTTAAATTCTAAATGGTGATTATCATTCTTTATAAGATTCCATTTTTCATTTGCTGTGGAACCGTGTGCACGTTTTTCTTCTTCAAGAAAATCACTATCCCCAAAAGGAGCACAGAAAAAATCACCGCGTAATATTTTTAACATCGGCGGTATCGAGTCATCATCAAATTTTTCTTCACTCCAGGGAGGCACGTTAAGTGGTTCAACAATTTTATTATCGATAAAAAACTGAACAGGATATAAGTGCCCGCACTCTTCAGTTACACCAACTTTAACTCTTTCATTTTGAATGGAGTGAATTTTCATTTCCGGAAGATTTTATCTCCTTCTTTAAAAAGTTTTCCTTCTTCGATCAATTCATTAACCTGTACTTCAAGCATTGCAAATCCCCTGAACTCAAGCTGTTTGTTTAATCTTGAACAAACATTTTTCCAGAGAGTGGGAAAGTCAATTCCTTCTGCCTCATTGAGAGTTGCTTCTTCAACCTGGTCAAGAAAATGTTTGGTATCGCTTATACTTTTTAGTGAATCCTCCTGATTGAGAGGCTGGTGATGAGCGGCAAGAATTTTCTTTATTTCATTTTTATTTATCATTTCTTCAAGTTGTTGCAGACTTTTTCTAAAACCATTAGCAGTTTGGAATCCATGAAAAAAAGGAGCAGCCAGGGCAAGCAGAACATCTCCCATAAAAAGAGTTCCGCTGTTTCGCTCAAGGAAAGCGACCTCTTCTAGTTTGTGTCCTGGGAATTCTATCGTAACCAAATCTATTTCATCACCGGGGCGAAAAGTTATTCCTTCTTTTATTATTATATCAATGTGAACGGGTCCGTCCATCAATCCCATAATTTCCTTACGTTGTTCTTCGGAATCAGGAAGGTGTTCAGACGGAATGCAAAATTCTTTATAATGAATTTCCAAATCTTCAATCCAGCTAATTGCACCCGCGGCAAAAAATTGAGCATTGATTAAATTTTTTACAGCTGAGTTGCAGCCAATATGGTCTGCGTGTGCGTGAGTAATTAAAACATTTTTTACTGGAGACGCTTCATTACACAACTCCAAAATTTGTTCACGCATCTGGTTTATGCCGGTATCAATTAATATGCTGTAATGATTTCCCTTAATTGCATAAACATAAAGAGGGACTCCCGGCATCAAATCAATTTTAGTGTAATGAATAAATGAATCAAGTTTCATGATTAAAAACCTTTTTATGATAATTCATTTTATTTTCATTCTTCAGTTATTTTGGGCTCTCCGCCGATCGGCAATAAAAGTCCGCCATCAACCGAGTAAACAGCCCCCGTAACAAAAGAAGCTTTTTCAGACGCAAGAAAAGCTACAACTTCTGCAACTTCTTTTGGAGAAGCAATTCTACCAAGTGGATGCATATCAGCGCAATTTTCATAAACCATTTCGGGATTTGGATCAAGTGACGCTGCCCATTTTAGCATTGGCGTGTCTGTAGTTCCCGGTGCAACACAATTAACTCGTATTCCTTCCCTTGCAAAATCAAGAGCCATACTTCTTGTTAAACCTATTAAACCATGTTTTGACGTTGTATAAGCAGCGACATTTCTTTGTGTTGCAAAAGCCTGCACGGAAGTCATATTTACTATTGATCCTTTTGTTTTTTTTAGGTAGGGGAGAGCGAACCGGCAGACTAAATAAACACTTTTCAAATTAATATTTATAACATCATCCCAATCTTTTTCGGATGTCGATTCCACTGTTCCATATCTCTGGATGCCGGCATTGTTGGATACGATGTCGATCTTTCCAAATTTTTTAACTGTTTCTTCAATTGCATTCTTAACTTCTGAGGATTTTGAAACATCAGCCTTTATAGCAATTGCTTCACTAAGGTTTCTGATTTCTTTTACAGTTTTTTTTGCTTCGTCTTCAGCTTTGTCGATTATTGTTACTTTCGCTCCCTTTTCGGCAAAAAGTAAAGCAACAGCTTTTCCTATCCCCATTGCCCCGCCGGTAACTAAAGCAACTTTGTTGGTAAATCCTTTTTCCATTTAGAATCCTGTTAATTAGAAGCATTTAAATCTACAAAAGGAAGAATTAATATTGAAGATTTAGTCTTATTTACATTTAAATAATCCGAATAACTTAATTAAAAATGCTCAGTATAAAATCTTGCTTGACATTAAAATTATAGATTTATATGTTGTCGGTATTAATATGTATGAACATATGGACATATTGAATTTCGCAATAAAAAAATAGAATTGCAACAAACTCTTAGTAGAAAAAATGGTTTTGAAAATAAATCATAAAAGTCCTGAACCACTCCATCACCAGGTTGAGAATTTATTAAGGGATCTCATCAATCAACCCGAATACAGCAGCAAAAAAAAATTTCTACCAAAAGAAGTTGAACTCGCAAAAAGATTAGGAATATCCCGAAACACTGTTCGTCATGCGACTAATAAACTTGTTTATGAAGGATTGTTAATCAGAAAAAAAGGCGTAGGAACAAAAGTAGCCGATAATCCCATTTCTACAAAACTCGATAGCTGGCATAGCTTTACACAGGAAATGAATGAAAAAGGAATTCCCTTTAAAAACTATGATATAAAAGTTGATTGGGTTGAAGCGGATAGTTTTGCCGCAGATTTTTTTTCCATTCCCGAGAAGAGAAAAATTTTGAAGATGGAAAGACTCAGGGGAATGGAAGATGGCCCTATCGTTTATTTCATTTCTTACTTCCATCCGAGAGTCGGTCTTACAGGTAATGAAGATTTTTCAAAACCACTTTACAAAATGCTTGAAGAAGAATACTCAACAGTTGTTTTAGTCTCGAAGGAAGAAATCAGCGCCAGGTTAGCGGATGATGACATTGCAAAAAAATTAAAGATCAAAAAGAAGTCTCCGATTCTCAGGAGAAAACGCTTTGTGTTTGATCCTGGTGGAAGACCTGTAGAATACAATATCGGTTATTATAACGCTGAAAATTTCACTTATTCAATAGAAATTCAAAACGGTAAATATTGATTCTCTTTTAACAGGGAATTTGAGAATTAAAATTTGATGCTGCAAAAAATTAAATTTATATCCGGGATAATTTTAGTTTCAGCACTCTTTATAGTGCTGTTTATTCCTTCCTCTGAAAAACCTTCCGATGGAAAAATCCATATCAAATATTGGTATGTAACAGGAGCTAAAGAGCAAATCCCTTATCACGTAAAAAAGTTTAATTCTATTCAGGACAGGATTGTAGTTGAGCCGACAGCTTTGCCGTGGAATGAACATGAAAAAAAGATTCTTACTTCAATATTAAGTGAAGACCCGCCCGATGTTGTTAATCTTGTTACACCGGTTGCAAAGTGGGCATCAAGGATGGCACTGACGCCCCTCGATAAATTAATAAAAAAAGATTCATTTGATTCTTCGATATTCTTTCCGGCTTTATGGAAAGAAATGAACTGGCAGAACAGAACGTTTGCGCTTCCTCTTTATTCTAATTCGTATGCTTTCTTTTATAATAAAAGATTATTCCAAGAAGCAGGACTCGATCCCGATAAACCGCCTAAAACCTGGGATGAAGTTGAAAAGTATGCCAAGCTTTTAACGAAGAAGGATTCAGAAGGAAGATATATACAAATGGGATTCATACCTCAGTACGGTAATCTTCAGACTCCGATACTGATGGCATGGCAACTCGGTGCAAAATTTTTAATTGATAATGGTACTAAAGTTAATTTAGACAGTCCCCAATTAATAGAGGCTTTAAACTGGGAAGTAAATTATTTCAACGACTATCCTTTAGACGAAGTTTCTTCTTTTATTGCAGGATTTGGCTATGCTGAGCAACATGGTTTTATTTCTGAAAAAGTTGCTATGATGGTTCTTGATAATACTTTTATAGACCAGATAAAACTTTACAATCCCCAACTCGATTATGGTGTATCGATGATTCCAACTTTCGAAGGACACGAAACAGCTTCTTTATCGGGAAGCTGGTGGGTAGCCATACCGAGAGGATCCAAAAATGTAAAGGCTGCGTGGGAATTCATAAAATTTGCCGTTCAAAAAGAAACTCAACTGGAAGAATCAAATTCAATGGAAGAAATTCTTTTCCCTGCTAATGAACTTGCAGCTAAAGATTCATCTTTTATTAAGGGAAATAATTCAATCCGGATTTTAGTTGATCAAATGGAGTATGCGCATTCGCCAACAATTGTTCCTCTTGCCCACGATATTTTTTGGCGAGAAGTCTTGGGTGCATTTGAAAGATCAATACACAAAATACAAACCCCGGAACAAGCTTTGAGCCAGGCTGAAATGGTAATTCAAAACCAGCTTGATGAGGCTATACAATATGATAGTTATGTAAGAAGTAAAATGAATTTTGGAAGCTTATCGAATTGAAATTCTTACAGAAAAAAATATGGCAAAATCCGGTAAGGAGAAGGCAAGCCCTTGTTGGGCTTTTGTTTGTAAGCCCATGGCTAATCGGATTTCTAATTTTCGGTCTTTATCCTGTGGCAATTTCATTTTATTACAGTCTTTGTCAATATGATGTTCTTCGTATTCCGCAATATATAGGTTTAAGAAATTTAGAACAGCTTCTTTTTAAT
>CAZUOC010000178.1:0-5341 GCA_964622335.1 uncultured Ignavibacteriaceae bacterium | reverse complement strand
TCAGGTGCACTATATTTTGTTGCAGAATACTTATGAACCTCTTTAGTCATCTCACGGTTTTCTTTCTGCCATTTAATTCTGCCGCCATCCATAACTTTTGCATTCTTTTGACCAAAAAGCTGGAATACCCAATAAGCATAACAAGCCCACCAATTATTTTTATCTCCATAAAAAACTACAGTCATATCAGGCGTTATGCCTATTCTTGACATAAGATTTTCAAAACCATCTTTCTGCAAATAATCTCTTCTGACAGGATCATTTAAATCAGTAGTCCAGTCCACATGAACAGCGCCTTTAATGTGTCCGGTTGAATAAAGAAGCTGATCTTCATTTGATTCGATAATTCTTACATCTTTATCATTCAAATGTTCGGCTACCCAATTTGTAGAAACCAAAACATCCTGATTAGCATATCCCCTGTCTTTAATTTCACTCATAGTTTACCTCTTTTTTGTTCTTAACAATATATTATAAGAACGTTATTATTCAACGCAGAATAAAATCAATTCAAATCGGGGTTGGCTGGAATTTCCTTTTTATCTTTTCTTTTATCAGAACCAGAGAAGACTTTTAAAAGGATAAAACCTACAATCGCCCCGAGTAAACAGGAAAGTGTCATCAAAACAATTAAGGACATCTCAAACTTCCAGAAGAATGCATTTACAGCAATCACTTCTGTATTTTGGGTAACAAAAATTGTAAACAATACTATTATTACCAATAGCGCGATTACCTTGGTTCGCATACAACCTCCACCGGTTTATTTATCCTTTGATTGAACGACTATAGGTGCATCACTACTTTTAAGATGAATATCTCTTTGCGGATAAGGAATTTTAATCCCATGTTTTGTAAACTTATCAAAGATTGCATAATATAACTGACTCTTAAGAACACCGGGACGATTAATAAATTCGCGTGTCCATACTCTCAAATTAAAGACAAGAGAACTCTCTCCAAACTTATCGAATAAAACATCAGGCTTGGGATTTTTTAATATTCCACTATTTTCCTCTGCAACTTCAAGAAGCAATTTTCTTACTTCTTGCGGATCCTCTTGGTAAGAAACATCAACAGGAAAATTTAAGCGGATATTTCTATCAATATGGCTCCAGTTAATAACGGTGGAAGAAATGAATTCTGAATTAGGTACAATGATAGAAATGTTATCGTTAGTTAAAATTGTTGTTGAACGCATTGATATTCTTATAACATCACCAGCAATATCTCCTACTTCGATTCTGTCTCCAACTTTAATCGGTCTCTCAAAAAGTATTATTATACCACTTACAAGATTATTAGTAATATTCTGAAGACCAAAACCGATACCAATCCCAAGTGCACCGGCAAGAATTGTTAAAGTGCTTAGGTCGAGTCCGACAGTTTGTAAAACAATAATTAATCCGATACCAAGAATTATATACCTGATAATGGTGCCCGTAGCAATTCTGACACCAATATCTATTTTGCTTTTAGCAAGAAGTTTGTAGACAACCCATTTTCTAAGCTTCCCCGTTACATAAAAAAGAATGATAGTCAGGAAGAAGAAATAAACAATTATCCAAAGAGTAATTTCTGTCTTTCCAACTGAAATGACCGGGACACTTAGAAAATCTCTAAGCTGAAAAAAAATATTTTTTATTCCTTGCCACATATTATTAATTATTGAAATCAAAACAGATATTTATAACGAAGTTATAGGCTAAAAGTTACTTAAAAGCGATTTCAAAAAAAAGAATATTGGTGAAAATTAAAATGGAAAGAAATACGGTATAAGCAAGGATGCTGTCAGCCAGAAAATAAAATTAAGTGGGGCTCCGACTTTGAGAAAATCTGAAAATTTATATCTACCGACACTAAATATCATTGTATTTGTCTGATAGCCAACCGGGGTCATAAAACTCGCAGATGAACCAAACATAACAGCAATAATAAAAGGACGCGGGTCAACATTCATCGTGACTGCAGCGCTTATAGCAATAGGAGCAAGTAAAACAGCGGTAGCATTATTCGACATTGTTTCTGTAAGAATGGAAGTAAATAAATATAAAGCTGCAATAATAGCTATTGGTCCCAGGCTGCCCAGCCCACTAATTAATAGATCTGATACTAAAACAGCGGCTCCTGTTTTTTCTAATGCTAATCCAAGCGAGAGAATTCCTCCTAAAAGAAAAATTATTTTCCAATCAATTGCGTGGTAAACTTCTTCAAGATTAATACATCCGACTAATACAAGCAATGTACAACCTATCAATGCTGAAGCCATTATTGGTAAAGTCCCAGAAGAAGCAGCGAAAACAACTCCGGCAATAATAGCAACAGCAGGAATAATTTTTCTCTTCCTGTATTTTTGAACCTTAACATCTGAGACAAGTACAAAGTTTCGATTATTCTTTAAATAATCATAGTTCTCCTTTTTTACATCTATTAATAAGGCATCTCCGGCACTAAGTCTTGTTTTGCTGAACCCCCTGTGAAGTAATTGTCCCCTGTGTCGTAAAGCTAATGCAGTAGCGCCGAATTTATTCCTGAAATCAATTGATTTTATCGTCTGACCCTCGAGTTCAGAGTTTGGAGCAACTATCGCCTCAACAAGCAGAACATCAGCAGCTTCCATATCCTGTTGTTTTATTTTTAACTTTGATTTAAGTATAACCCCTTCCTTTTCCTGTATTGTTCGTATTTTTTCAATATCACATCTTACTCTTAATACATCGTTTGGTTCAAGAAAGATTGTTCTTACCGGTCTTAACAATCTTTGACCATTTCTTACAACATAAAGTACAACAAGATCAAGTTCTTTTACTAAGTGCGAGTCAATTATCTTTTTTCCAATCGATTTTGATTCGGGCAAAACAACAATGTCGGTAAGATAATCGTTCATCCGAAAACTTTGTGTAAGATCTGAATCTTCCCGTCTATCAGGAATAAGTTTTACACCGATCAGGACCATATAAAGTGTGCCTAATGAAAAGAAAACAATTCCTAAAGTAGTAAATTCAAACATGCCGAGTGGACGTAAACCATGTTCAGCTACTATGGAGCTTACAAGAATGTTTGTAGAAGTTCCGATCAATGTGCAAACCCCGCCAAATATAGAGGCGAATGAAAGAGGCATCAAAAGTTTTGAGGGACTAATGTTATTTTTCTTTGCAGCATTTAATAAGATCGGGATAAAGACGGCAACTACCGGAGTATTATTAATGAAAGCAGAAATTATGGCGATAACACACATAGTAACAATTAGTGCAAGCCAAAAACCGTATTTAAACATTCTGGTTGACAAGTTGCCTATAAAAAGCAGAGCGCCTGTTTTATTTAACGCAGCGCTGATTATAAACATTGCCCCGACTGTTATTGTAGCAGGATTACTGAAACCGGATACTGCTTCCATAGGCGTAAGTATTCCTGTGGCTATTAAAGCAACCATAACGATAATGGCAGCAAGATCTACAGGCATTTTTTCCAAGGCAAAAAGTACTATTGTCCCCAGGAGAATTAGAAATACCAATAAAATTTCTAATGTCATAAGTAGCTATTTTTTGTGCAGGAAAAGATTTCAGATGTGATAAGATAATGATATTATTGAGTTTAGCAAATAGGGAAAAGGTTCTGAAATCGAGTTATAATAAATAATTTAGATTAAAGTTATGAAAGGAAGAATGATTAAGATTATAGTTATTCGGTTATTTAGTTGTTTGACCCCCAATAAATCATTAAATAGATACAATTACTTATTCACAAGTTTTTTATTTAACAATGAAAGTTTAACTGCAACTTCGCTTTTTTCTTTATCTGATAATTTCAATTCTTTAATCGAGGTAAATTCATCATAAGCTTCATCGTACAAACCTAAATCATATAACAGGTTTGCAAAGTAAATTCTGTAATTCGCCATTTCTTTTGTTGAAGGATATTTCCTGAAAGTTTCTTTGGCAGTAATAACAGCAGATTCTTTAAAGCCATTTTCTGCAAGCTGCACGGCGCCGTTTATTCTTTTTATTCCAAAACCATCTGAACCGCCAATTTCACTTTCGTTTCCACCTTCTTTGCTACCATAAACAGCGGTTGTTTTTCCATTTTCGTTTTGCTTTTTCCTCGGAGCGTTTATCATGTCTTCCATTGCGAGAGCTAAAAGCAATTCATCAACAGTCATTTTTTTAATACTTGAAACCGGAATTGCTGATGATTCTTTTAAAGTAAAGTTCAATCCTTCGCTGGATATCTTTACAAAAGATTTTTTATCTGCAACTAAAATTGAATTTAAAGGAAGTGTCGTTCCTTCTTTTACATTAATCCAATTGTCGTTTGAATCGAGAGCTTTAACTGTGCCGCTTACTTTATCAACTTTAAATGATTGACAAAATGCCAAGCTTGCAATTGTTATTACTAATAAAAATATTTTTTTCATTTTATGCCTCATTAATAAATATCTATTATTTGAACAGTTCCTTTGGCAATTCCCAAATCCCCGATCGCTTCTTTGTTAAACTTCTCAACACCAATATTCCAGGCTGAATTAAAACTATTCAGAGATGTTGTTTCAACAGGTATCCATATTTCATCATTATCTTCTTCATTCTTTCTTAAAAAATATTTCGTATCATTCTCTGCAATCAATCTTGCGTCTGCCGGTTTTAAACCAGTATTAATAAGAATATTTACGTGTCTTATTCCTGTGGTTTCTTGGTAATCAACAAGAGCGGTCTCAACCCCGACGCTTTCGAGAAGCGAACTAAAAAGTACGGAAAGATCATCACAATCTCCTCCTTTAAGTTTTAGTGTTTCATTTGGAAATTGAACATACTCAGCAGATGCTCTCGGATCAGAAGTATAAATAAGATTTTTTACAACGTCATTAAAAAGAATTTTCGTTTTATAAAAATTATATAGAACATTCGGAAGGGTATCGAATTCTGCTTTGTATTTACTTAGGATTTCTTTTGCATAAGCCAGGGAAAAATTCTGATCTCTTTTTATAAAATATTTCAGGTTAGATACTTTCCCATCCCACGAATTATTTCCATTAATTAAAACAGCTTTCTGAAACTGGTCATCCGGTTCTTCGTTTGAAGCTGAAACAAAAAAATCAGCATAAGAAATCTCCGGTTTTTTCTCTGAAAATGTTTCGGGAATAAGTGTATAAAATTTTACTTCAACTGTGTCGTTCCCGGATATTATAATTTCTGGTGATTGAATATTATCCAGGTTCATTCCTTCATCAGCTGACGGGTAGATTAAAAGGGCAATATTCAGTTCGCGTTTTTGGAAATTGGCGAATATTTTTCGAATTCAGAAATGGCGACGCATACATCGTAAATTATGACGATTATCATTG
>CAZUOC010000177.1:0-5342 GCA_964622335.1 uncultured Ignavibacteriaceae bacterium | reverse complement strand
AATCTCCCAGAATTACCCTGGCCTGACGTTCTCTTTCAGCCTGGGCCTGCATCGACATCGCATCTTCCAAAGCCGATGGAATCAGTACATCTTTAACTTCAACTGAAATAACATTAATACCCCATGGCTCGGTACGTTCATCAATAATTTTCTGTAACTCATTACTAATTTTTTCCCTGCCTTCCAGCATATCGGAAAGCATGGTCTTGCCAATGACGTCACGCAGAGCTGTTTGAGAAGCCCAACTTATTGCACTTTGATAGTCGGCTACATCCAGAGCCGCTTTCTTTGGATCTATAACCTTCCAGAATAGAACTGCATCCACATCAACCGGGACTGTATCTTTTGTAAGTGTTTTCTCTGCGGTGAATGAAGAAGTGATTACGCGCGTATCAATCCAGTAAGGTATTGCATCAATGATCGGGATAATAAAAAAAAGTCCCGGTCCCCGGAGTGAGCGAAATTTACCTAACCTCAATATCACCACACGTTCCCACTGATCCGCAATCTTAATTGAGAGAGAAGCAAAGAGGGCGATAACAAATGCAATAATCCCAACCCATATGCTTTCTGTGTTAGCCGGGCCTGTATAAGTGGCAAAAGCTAATCCTATACCAATGCCAAAAATTATGATGAAGATTAATGCAGCGAAGGAACTGCTTTTTCTCATTTTAATTACCTCTAGTATTTAAGTACATAAATTTTAATTACAACGATTTATTTCTTTTTGAACTTGCTTATAGTTCGCAATCCAGATTAAAAATTTTATTATCGATGCCGTAGGGTTTGTGCGGCTTCCAGCGTAATAGCAATGCTGTAATAGTGCGGTATCACACAATTTTATTTTTTGGTTCTTTAATTGTTAAAAATTTACGTAGGAATTGCGATTATATAAATAAGTCAAAGGGATGAAAGAAGGACTACATCTTTGAGGCTAGGTGAGTCTTGGCAAATGATGGTTCTTCCCCCGAAGGATTTTTAACTGAATACGATAATGCCTTGGAAAAAATAATAGGAGAATTTTTTTATTGAGACTAATGCCCCAACTTATGAAGTTCAAATATAAATTGGAAAATACTGTTGTGATTTAATATTCCAACGCAATTGCCGTTTTCTATGATAGGTATCTCGCTATCATCATTTTTGCCCCTGGCCTTTAATACATCCAATAATAGTTCATCAGAATTTATTTTAATAATGTCTTGTAACGGCATCATTACATCTTTTACAGTTTTATTTTGCCTATCGCTTATTGAAATGGAATTTATTTGACTGGGTGTAAGGAATCCTACCATTATATTATTTTCTTTTACAAGTAAACATCTGCGGTTAGCGCCAATGAAATGATTATCTATAATTTCCTGAACGGTAGAATCGGGATATACAATACCAAAATCATTCGACAGTGCTTCGTACACATGGTGCCCGAATAGTAAATCGTTAAGTGCCTGTCTTTGAACCTGGGAATTTGCGGCACTTTCAAGGAACCAGCCTATAAATGCAATCCATAAACCATTAAAGACATTATTTTGAAATACCTGGAAAACGCCGAACATAATAAAAATGAATCCGAAAAACCTTCCAGAGTTAGCTGCAATAGTAGTTGCTTTTTTGTAGTTTTTTGAAACAGCCCACACTATCGCTCTAAGAATTCTTCCCCCGTCTAACGGAAATCCCGGAATTAAATTAAAAATTGCCAGGATAAAATTTATTAAAGCAAGATACTCAAATGAAGCCATAAGGTATTGATTCTGTTCAAATAATTTTGCTAATAAATAAAAGATAGCTGCTAATATGAAACTGGTAATCGGACCGGCAATAGCAATCCAAAATTCTGCCGATGATTTTGGCGGTTCTTTTGAAATTTCTGCAACTCCACCGAATACGAAAAGTGTTATTCGTTTTACTTTAATCTTATATTTTATTGCTATTATAGAATGACCAAATTCATGAAGTAAAATACTAATAAAAAATAAAATTGAAGTTATAAAGCCGATCGACCAGTAAGAGAATTTCGTCCAATTTTTGAATTCATTTGGAAAATAACTTTGTGCTAACATCCATGTTAGCAATACCAAAATTAGAAACCAGGAATAATCTAAATAAATTGGAATTCCAAGAATTTTACCAACCTGTATGTGTTTATCTTTCATAAAAATAATGCAATTTCTAATTAACTCACGATGCAGGATAATTTTTCATTTGGTTATCAAACAACTTTCAATCAGCTTACCACATCTTCAACCTGATTAGTTAAATAATTTTCCAAACCTATTTGCTCAATCTGTGAAAGTTGGATTTCTGCCCAATCAACGTGACCTTCTTCCATTTTTAGTATTTTTGTCAACAGATCAGCAGTGCCTTGATCATTTAACTCACGTGCGAGCTAGATTGCGTCATTATAGGCATGTACTGCATCGTGTTCATCGCCATTGTCATTACTAATCATTTCTGAAACAGTTTTACCTATCATTATATTATTAAGCTTAGATACCGTTGGCGAACCGTCTAAAAAAATAATTCGTTCGATGAGCCATTCAGCATGGTGCATTTCATCCAATGCTTGTTTTCTGATAGCTATGTGAAGGTTATTGTAACCCTAGTTTTCACACATTTCAGAATGCACCATGTACTGGTTAATTGCAGTAAGTTCATCAGCTAAGAGCTGGTTAAGTATTGTGAGTAATTTTTTGTTGCCTTTCATCTTTGTTCTCCATTAAAATTGTTATTTCGAATATTGATCTGATTAAATTTTCTTTTTAAAATGCAGCCAGCTGACACACCACCAAATGCTAATAGTTGTTACAGTAAGATACCACAGCCAATTGTTACTGCCAATCCAGCCGTTTTCATTCATCCTTCCAGTTATTCCACTACTCATTATTATCCCGTTGCCGAAGTATAAAAAGAACATCACGAAGACTAAAAACGCAAAGATTAATAGTTTATTGTTTATTGTACTCATTTTTTTCACCTCATTAAGCATTGTGAATTATTTTATTAAGTTCAACTATTTCTTTTTACCGGATAAAAAAACAACACCGCCGATTACCATTATCCCTATCCCTAAATATGGAGTCCAATTTGTAGTATGATTTTCATCCATTGTCATATGAACATCGCCCATGTCCACTATTTTTTCTCTTGTTACATAATTAAACCCGGTATAAAGAGTCATTAATAAACCTATTATGATTACGATAATACCTATTGTTTTTTTGTTCATAGCTTTTATCCTTTATTGCTTTGAATAACAAAAATCTTACTCGTCATTTCTTATCTCTAATTAGTAAGAATGACCTTGAGAGCTTTTTCTTCTGCCGCATTTCCAAATGTATCGTAGGCTTTCATGATTTCATTCAGCGCAAACCGGTGGGTGATTAGCTTTTCCGGTTGTAGTTTTTTCGATAGAACTGTCTTCAAAAGCATTGGGGTTGTTACAGTATCAACAAGACGGGTTGTTATAGTGATGTTATGTGACCATAATTTTTCGAGATGTAACTCAACACTTTTACCGTGTACACCAACGTTTGCTAAATGTCCGCCCGCTGCAATAATTGATTGGCAAATATTAAACGTAGCAGATACACCTACTGCCTCGATAGCAACATCAACACCTTTACCATCGGTGAGTTTCAATATTTCCTCAACCGCATTTTTAGAAACAAGTTTTGTTGCCCCGATAGTTTTAGCAACATTTAGTCTGTTCTCATCCAAATCAACCATAATAATTTCTGCGGGAGAATAGAATTGAGCAGTGAGCAGAGCTGCAAGTCCGATGGGTCCCGCTCCGACAATTGCAACCGTGTCACCAGGTTTGATTTGCCCGTTAAGAACTCCGCATTCAAATCCTGTCGGCAAAATATCACTCAGCATTACAATCGCTTCTTCATCCACGTCATCCGGTATATGATAAAGACTGGTATCGGTATGTGGAATTCTAACATATTCCGCCTGTGTTCCATCTATTAAATGTCCGAGAATCCAGCCGCCGGTTTCGCAATGTGAGTACATTCCTTTTCTACATGCATCACAAATCCCGCAGGATGTTATACATGAGATCAAAACTTTGTCCCCGACTTTAAAATTTAAGACGTTTTTTCCGGCTTCTTCAATAACTCCAACTCCCTCGTGCCCGAGTATCAGACCTTCAACCACTTCAGGAACATCTCCTTTCATAATGTGAAGGTCAGTTCCGCATATAGTGGTTTTTGTTATTTTAATAATTGCATCGGTTGGATTTTTTATCTTGGGCTTTGGTTTCTCTTCCCATTTCCGTTTAGCTGGTCCGTGATATACTAAAGCTTTCATATAATCCTTTCCTTTATAAATTGTGTTGTTCCAGCCACTTTAGCATTTCCTTAATACTACTGGTAGCTAAGGCAATGCATGTATCTGCTGCACCGTAATATATATTAATAGTATCGCCGTCAGTTCCTATGGTATATCCACAGGGAAATACAACACATCCAACATCGCCGTGTTGTTCGTATGATTCTTCAGGTGAGAAAATCCATTCGTCTCCTCGTTTAAGGCAAAGTTCCGGTTTCTTTAAATCGAATAATGCAAGACCCAATCTATACATACATCCACCGCAGGATTGTTTAACTCCATGATATATCACCAGCCAACCTTCGGGTGTTTCAATTGGCGGTGGTGAAAGTCCGATTTTATTTGCATCCCACCATGCACCTTTCCGTGAATTCATCATTAAAATATGTTTACCCCAGTTTTTCAAGTCAGGAGAATAAGAAATCCACATATGTGCTCTCGCTGCACTAACAGGTCGATGAATCATAGCCCAGTTACCATCAATTCGTTTTGGCAAAAGAGCTGCATCTTTATCTTCAGGTGGCATTATCACACCATAACGTTCAAAGTTTTTGAAATCTTCTGTGAGTGCCAAAGCGACACCGGGCCCATCTCGTGTGTAAGCAGTATAAACGATAACATACTTTTTTAATTCGGGCACAAAAGTAATACGCGGATCTTCGATACCCCACAATTCTTCCGGAAAGTTACCCGGATCAGGAAACAGAGTTGGCTTTGAGTCAATCTTCCAGCCATCAACACCGTTTGCTGAACGGGCAGCACAAAGATGAGAAAGACCCCTTCGATCTTCTACACGACAAAGAAGCAATGTTGTTCCATCAGATAGCAACATTGCACCTGCATTGAATACACTATTGATAGGGTATGGCCAATTTTCTGCTGTAAGAATTGGATTCTTTTTATAACGATGGAAAAGTTCAAAATGCTGATTGTTCATTTTACTAATACCTCTGTAGATAAATGTGTATGTTCAGCCAGACGTAATTCCAGTAATGACTGAAGAAAAGCTA
>CAZUOC010000176.1:0-5380 GCA_964622335.1 uncultured Ignavibacteriaceae bacterium | reverse complement strand
AAAAATGCTGACATCAATTTATCAACCGATAGTTCTGGAATTTTGAATCTAACAAAATTATTCCCTGAAACTGAACCTGATACGACTTCATCAGAATTTCCGTTTAAAATTCAGATTGCTGACCTGGAATTAAGCAGCATAAATATTTCTTATAAGAATTTTGGAAGCAAAAAAGTATCAGAAGAAAATACGGGAGTCGATTACAATGATATCAAAATTAAGAATTTAAATCTTGAACTCAGTGCAGACATGGACATAAACAATAACAGTTATGGACTTACTCTCTACCATTTGTCTCTTTTACCTAACATACCCGGATTGAATATAAAAAATATAAGGGGAGAATTTGTAATCAATGAAAAGAATGTTCTAATCCGCAATTTCGAAATACAAACTGACAGGTCGGACTTTAATGTTAGTATGGTATTAAACGGTTATAATGTTTTTGATACCGTTGCTGCGGATTTAAGCAATGCTGATCTGACTTTTCTTACCAACTCCAGAAAATTTTCTTTTGAGGATTTAAAAGCCTTCGTACCTTCCTTAAATATGTTTGAAGGGAACTTTAACTTTGATCTTAATCTTTCCGGGTCTCCGCGTAATTTGGATATTAACCATATTCAGGTACTGCTTCAAAATTCCAACATAGAAGGAAAAGGCGCATTAAAAAATGTAGATAATCCATCTTCATTGTTTATCTCTGCAAATCTTGATAAATCATACATAGAACAAGCAGATATACAAAAATTATTGCCTTCACTTGAAATACCTTTGTATCCGGAGCTTGGAGTTATAAGATTTGATACGCTTAGGTATGACGGAACCCCTTCTAAATTTAAAACCGATGTTTCTATCAAAACGAATAAAGGTTCTTTCGCCGGATTGACAAATCTTAATTTTGAGAAAGCACTAATGGAATATGAGAGCACATTTTCTGTAAAGAAACTTGACTTAAAGCCTTTTGCTGATATACCGTCGTCGATAAATCTGTCAGGAAGAATTAAAGGGAAGGGAACAACACCTGCAAATTTCGAAGGTTCATTAAATCTCAAAGCTGGCGGTTCTACTTTAAATGGAAATGTTATTGATACTCTTAAACTCACAGCTAATGGCAAAAACAAAAACATTTTATATAATCTTTATTTGGTTTCTAAAAAAACAAAAGCAGGCTTAAACGGTAATGTCGATTTTACTAATGAAAAAGACCCTTCTTATAAAATTACAGGTGATATAAGAAATCTTGATATAGCAGAGTTTTCGGGTGATTCAGTTCATAGCAATCTTAATTTTAAATTTGATGGGGAGGGGGATAGCTTTGATCAGAACAAAATGAGCTTGTTTATGAGCATGAAACTTTTTAATTCAAAATTAGCAGATTTTGATGTTAACATTGACAGTATAAGAGCAATTGTAGATTTAAGAGCAGATGACAACCATGAGAGAGTAATTAACTTTATATCTGATATTGCTGACATAACAATGACCGGGAATTTTAATGTTACAGATGCAGTTAATCTTTTAACTAACGAGTCAGCAGTTCTTTCTACCGTTTATAATGATAAATTGCAAAAACTTTTCCCTTCCTCATTTCAAGGAGAAGAGACTGTTCAAAAAGAAGAGTTAGCGGCAAACACACAAACTCAGGTATTAGGTAATATAAATTCGCCTATGAACATTGATTATGCTATAGAATTGAAAGACTTTAATATTATCTCGGCATTTATTGGTGAGCATCTTGAAATTGATGCCCAAATGGGAGGTAAGATTGTAAGTGATGAAAACGGTATCCATCTGAATTTTGGGACGAATGTAAATTATATAAAGTTATGGACCAATACGGATGCTTTCTTTGTAACGGATATGAAGCTTAACCTGGATGTTCTGAATGATTTCAATGTGACTTCTACTTCTGATGTTGAAGTTGATCTGGCTGTATCAGCAAATCGCATTTTTACAGGTAAAGATATTAATGATTTTCATTTGGATTTAAAAATGAAAGATGATAAAGCTGATATCAGCTTTGGAGCAAAACAGGATCCTATTTTTGCCCAGGTACATGCGGGTGTCGATATTAGTAAAGATATACTTGACGTTTCGATTGATTCATTAAAATTCATTGATGACCAGTTTCTTGTGTTAAATAATGGAGTGCAAAACTTTACATATACTGAGAATCATATTAATGTTAAGAGACTTGACCTGATACATAATCTGGCTCATATTAAAGCAAATGGATTTTTGTCACGAACAGGAAATCAGAAGTTAAATGTTAATTTATCGGGCTTAAAAGGAAAAGATTTAAGTATTGATCTTTTGCATATGAGACCTGAGAATAGTATTGATGCGAATATAAATATGGCTCTTGATGTTTCAGGAAATATGGTAGAACCGGTTATTGAAATGGCTATGTCTATAGATAGTGTAAAATACGGTGGTAGAACCTTCGGTATGCTAAAGAGCAAAGCTAATTATAAAAATAAAAATCTCGATCTGGATGTAACATTTCTGGATTCACTTTTAAATCCGACAAGTCCCGCACTATCAATAACAGGATATATTCCAATTGATCTTTCAATAGAATCATCCGGTGATAATGTTGAAAGCAGACCGATGAGCGTTCATCTTAAATCTGATGGTTTCAATCTCGGAGCTTTTGGAGATATACTTCCGGCAGTTAACAGATTAAGAGGCAACCTTACTTCTGATTTAACATTTACAGGAACCATGTCTTCATTAAAAACAGAAGGATATTTGAGAATTAAAAATGCAGCTTTCTTCCTTGAAGCGAATAATCTTGAATATAATGCTTCTGCAAACATAAAAGTTGAAGGAAGTCGTTTAACAATAGACACCTTAACAATTGCTAATGTTGCCGGAACTTTGAACGGTGGAAAGCTGACCGGAAGCGGCGCAGCTATACTCGAAAACTTCATCCCGGTTTCTTCAAAGTTTTCAATTAGCGGCGATCTGAAAGTATTAGACAAAGCTTCAAAATCAGCAAGCCCTTCTGTTTACGGCAATCTCGTTATCGGAACAGATGGAACCATGGAATTTGAAGACGGTAGGATTTTTGTTGAAGCTCCTGTTATTATTAAAGATGCTAATCTCACTTTCCTGCAGACTCAGTCGGCGTATCGAAGCAATTCTGAAAATTATGTTTACCGTTTCCCAAAAGATACCATAACCCAGCCTAATTCAGAGATGGATTTTGATAGACTCGTTAGCATAGCCCAGAAGCAGGACAATGAAAAAGAAAATTCCACTAAGAAAAGTACTTTTGATTATGATTTGAAAGTTTCGATCGAAAATGAAGCCACGGTCATATTTGTATTGTCTAAGGAATTTAACCAGAACCTCAAAGCTGTCCTTGACGGTAATTTAAGGTTGGAAAGATATAGCGGGAAAACATCTGCACAAGGACAGTTGAGACTGTTGGAAGGCTCGACACTTGAATTTTTGAAAACTCTGGAAGCAGAAGGAACGATAAAATTTGAAAGCGATATTACCAATCCAAACCTCGATATAGTTGCAACATATAAAGATTATTATTATCCGGCTGAAGGTACAGATGCGGAAAAGGAAGTTCAGGTTGCTGTTAAAATTGAGGTAAATGGACCTTTGCTGGAACTCGATAAAAAATTAATAGGTAATGGAGATAATATTAAAGTTTATTATGGTGCAGATAATATCGACAAAAACGTTCCATCCCCTCAATATGATGCCTCGGATGCTGCAATGTTTATTCTTTTAGGGAAATTTAATAATGATGCTACACAGCAGGATAGAAAAGTAGTTGCTTCAACCGCAACCGGGCTAGCCGGTTCAATAGTGGGTGGATTTTTGAACAAGCAATTCGGAGATGTCATAAAAAATGTAGAGTTGCGCCAGGTCGGATCCGCTACTAAAATAAGTCTTATTGGAAGAGCAGGGAATTTTCGTTATGAAATCGGTACATCTACAGATGTTTACCAGGATTTGAGCAGAGCTAATATTAGAATTGAATACCCGGTTACAAAAAGATTTTTGTTGAGACTGGAGAGGAAAGAATCGATAAATACAGAAACTACTTATACAAATGAAATGATTAATGAATTTGGTCTTAAATATAGATTTGAGTTTTGATGAAGAAGGAAATTATTTCATTCTTTAAAAAGAATCCCACGAAATCTTTTAAGAATAAAGATATTGCCAAAAGATTGCAAATCACTTCTGAACACGATTACGACGCATTAAAATCTGCCTTGCACAAACTTTATGAAGAAAATTTCTTAACAAAAAACGGTAAGCGCTTTAAATTGAATCCTATTCCTGATGGTAACAAAATAACAGGAAGACTCGAAATTAACCAGGGTGGATTCGGATTTGTAATTCCTATCAGAAAAGAGATAGGCGATATTTTTATTGCAGCCCGGAATCTCAGTACGGCTTTTAGTGGTGACACCGTTGAAGTAACGCTTTTTGCAAAACAAAAAGGAAAAAATCTTGAAGGACAAATTGTAAAGGTTATAAAAAGAAAAAGGGATGAGATTGTCGGGACTCTTAAAAAATCCAACTCATTTTATTTTGTCAAACCTGACGATCCTGAAATTCATCGGGATATTTATATAGACGCTTCAAATTTAAAGGGGGCAAAAACGGGAGAGAAGGTAATCGTTTCTAATTTATTTTGGAACACTTCGATGCTTAATCCTGAAGCAGAGATTATTGAGATAATCGGGAAATCGGGAACGGAAGAAACAGAAGCAATAGCATTAGCACGTGAATTCAATTTGCCGTATAAATTCCCCGAGAAAGTAATAAATGAAACTGACAATATAAAGAGTGAAATCCCATCTGAAGAAATAAAGAAGAGAGTTGATTTTAGAAAAGAAACTGTTTTTACAATCGATCCTGAAGACGCAAAAGATTTTGACGATGCTTTGTCGATTAAGAATCTCGATAACGGAAATTTTTCTGTAGGGATACACATAGCAGATGTTAGCTATTATGTCAAAGATAATTCTGAGTTGGACAAACATGCATTAAAGAGAGGAAACAGTGTGTATTTTGTAGGTCAGGTAATCCCGATGCTTCCTGAAAAACTTTCCAATAACTTATGTTCACTTGTTCCAGGTAAAGACAGATTAACTTACTCAGTTAATATTGAGTTGACTCCACGCGGTAAGGTGGTGAAGTATGATATAAAGAAATCAATAATAAATAGTAAAAGAAGATATACTTATGATGAAGTGCAGAATATTATTGATTCTGAAGAAGGTGATTTTGTCCAGGAAATAATTCGCATAAATAGTTTTGCAAGAGTGTTGAGAAAGAAAAGATTTAAAGAAGGTGGAATAGAATTCCATACCCCCGAAGTTAAATTCATACTTGATAAAGAGGG
>CAZUOC010000175.1:0-5413 GCA_964622335.1 uncultured Ignavibacteriaceae bacterium | reverse complement strand
CAAGAGAACCTACTCCGCCAGAGGCCCCTGTAACAATTATTTCGCCTGATTTATAGATTCCCGCTTTTTCCAATTTGTGAATAGAAAGTCCGACTGTAAATCCCGCAGTCCCGAGCATCATACTCTCTTTGAGTGAAAGCCCATCGGGAAGTTTAACAATCCATCCGGTTGGGACACTGATATATTCTGCAAATCCGCCTGAAGTGTTCATGCCAAGATCATATCCTGTTACAAGAACTTTATCTCCTTTTTTAAATCGATCGGATGAAGATTCTTCAACAATTCCCGCAGCATCAATTCCTGGAGTGTGCGGATATTTTCTTGTAACTCCTTTATTCCCGGCGGTGGAAAGTGCATCTTTATAATTTAAAGAAGAGTATTTAACTTGTATTAGAACATCGCCTTCAGGAAGTTCATCAATGGACTTCGTGGAAATCTCTCTGATAAATTTTCCATTGACTTCTTTTACAATTAATGCTTTGAATTTCATAATGCTTTTGCTTAGTGTATCTTTGTGTTCTATGTGCCTTAGTGTTCACAAAGTTTCACTAAGAATAAATAGAATTATTGTTAATTTAACAATTATAACTATGAACTTTAACGAAGATATCATTCTCGAAAACAAACTGGTTCTTCTCAAACCTGTAACGACTGAAGATGAAGAAGGTTTTAGCAAAATTGCTTTCGATGCAGACATATGGAAATACAATGTTTTCAGAATAATGAATCCGGTTGAACTACAAGAATTTGTTAACAAATCAATTGAAGATAAAAAAAGAAATTTTCGTTATCCATTTACAATAATTAATAAGGCTTCCGGGGAAATTGCCGGAAGTACAAGTTATAGTAATATCTCTATAAAAGATAAGCGGCTCGAAATCGGGTGGACTTGGCTTGGAAAAAAAATTATGGGAACCGGCTTAAATAAAGAATGCAGGTTCCTGCTTTTGCAATATGCATTTGAACATCTTAAGTTTGAAAGAGTAGAATTTAAAACTGATGTTCTTAATAAAGCTTCGAGAAGAGCATTACAAAAAATAGGTGCAAAAGAAGAGGGGATTTTAAGAAGCCACACATTAATGCACGATGGAAGAAGGCGCGATACAATTTATTACAGTATACTTTCAAATGAATGGAGTGGAATAAAAATGTCATTCCGCACTTGATGCGGAATATATTGGTTTTTAATAAAGAGATGCCGGATCTCCCAGGGGGATGCCTTTGGCAAAGTTCGGCATGAAAGAATCGGGAAAAATAAAAATGAGCAAAACAAAACGCCCCTCGTGGGATAAATATTTTTTAAAGCTTGCTATGCTTGCTTCGGAAAGAGCAACTTGCCCGAGAATGCATTGCGGCTGCATACTTGTTAAAGACAGGTTTGTGCTTGCAACTGGTTATAACGGTTCACTGCCGGGTCAACCGCACTGTGAGGATGTTGGCTGCCAGATTGTTGATAATCATTGTGTAAGAACAAACCACGCGGAGATAAACGCTCTTGTACAAGCTGCGGTACACGGAGTAAACATAAGCGGCTCAACCGCTTACGTTACAAACATGCCCTGTACAACCTGTGCAAAAGCTTTGATTGCCGCTAAGGTAACACGTGTTGTAGTCTTCTCAGATTTTCACGACACGCTTGCAACAGACTTTTTACATAAAGCCGGTGTTGAGTTAGTTAAGCTCGACATGCCCGACAAAGAAATTCATTACAACTTAGAGGATTACTCTTCCGCAAAGAAAATAAGTAAATCAGGATAAAAGGAGTTTTCGCATTAAGCTTGAAAACTCACATCTTCAAATACTGGAAACCAATTACCGTAGTTATATTTTGGGGATTCTCTTTTATTGCTACCAAAACTGCTCTCAATGAACTCGTTCCTCTAACTATTATTTTCTTAAGATTAATTCTCGCGGTAATATTTTTAACTGTAATTGCAGTTTATACTAAAAGAGATTTTTCTATTAACATGAAAAGTCACGGCGGAATTTTTATTCTTGCTCTCATTGCCGTCTTTCATTTGTGGATACAGGTAACCGGACTTAAATATACGAGCGCTGCAAACACAGGATGGATTATAGGAACTGCTCCTATTTTTATGGCTTTGGTAGGAATTATTGTTTTCAAAGAAACGTTTACACTTTTAAAAACTACGGGAATAGTCCTTGCATTTTTTGGATTGTGGCTTTTAATAAGTCATGGAAATATTTCTTCGATTGGTCTTGTCTCTAATAAAGGAGATTTTTTGGTCCTCGCTTCTGCTTTTACATGGAGTATTTATTCCGCAGTAAACAAAAAGATTTCTTTAACATATCCACCGATGATGACAATACTTTTTCTCTTTTTAATGATGGTAATAATAATTTCTCCTTTTACAATAAATAGTGAATCAATTCAATCTGTTCTTCATCTTTCAATGCAAAGCTGGATTGCAATTTTATTTCTGGGAATACTTTGTTCCGGGGCAGCTTATGTAATGTGGGCATCTGCTTTAAAGGAAATGGAATCGGCAAAAGTTGGAGCATTCCTTTATTTCGAGCCTTTCGTTACAGTAATTGCATCTTGGCTGATTTTAAATGAACGAATAACTTTCCTTATGATTTTAGCAGGAATAATTATTACAACCGGCGTTGCTTTGGTCAATCTTAATCTGAAAAAGATATTTATTAATAGGAAAACTAAACATCTTTCATAAGTTGAACCCCTATGGGGTTCATTCAACCTTAGTACTTTATTATTTTTACAAACATTGAATTCCTAACGGAATTCATCAAAAATCCCCGTTAGGGGATAAACGTTTGTAAAATAAAATCTCAGGGTGATTTGGAACACCGTAGGTGTTCAATATCTTCAAGTCAACGATTGTTTTAGGCTACTTATATACTCCTTGTCCACGTCCTTTTTTAGAAAAAAACCAATAATAACATTGACAAACCTTTATTTTAATTATAATTTTTCCCCGCAGAGTTTTTCATAAGATTATCAATACAATTTTTTTCAAACACAAAAGATGGAGTTTGCTATGAAAAAGCTTTTGGCTCTTTCGCTTCCACTTCTTTTACTTTCCATTTTTTTAACCTCCTGCCAGCAACAGAATACTACTCAAGACAATTCTGCTGCCCACAAGGCTGCTATGATGAAAATCTACGAGGCTTTTAACACAGGTAATGTCGATTCCTTAGATAATTACGTTGCTGAAGATATGATGGATCATCAAATGGATACGATGATAACCCAAAAACAAGGTATTGCCGGATTGAAAGAAACGATTGGAGTTATGCGCGGCGCCTTCCCCGATTTGAAGTTTACCGTAAAAGCAATGGCAACCTCGGGTGATACTTTGCTGTCTTACATCGCTTTCTCCGGGACAAATACGGGAATGATGATGGGAATGCCTCCAACCAATAAATCATTTAGTATCGACGGTGCAGATGTGGTAATCTTTAAAGACGGCAAACTAGCAGAGCACTGGGGAGTTGAAGATGATCTTGGAATGATGAAACAGCTTGGAATGATGCCTCCACCGCCAATGGATATGAAGAAAGATATGAAACATGATACTATGAATAGGAAGAAGGTGCCTGTGAAGGAAATGAAAGACCTGCCGATGAAAAAGGGTACTAAGCCGGATAAAAAAGCAAAAGAGTCAGAATAAGAAAATACTTTTTCCAGAGCCGTTTCAAGTAAGAACGGCTCTGGGGTTTTAAGCAATTATATAATCATGTTCTTTAATATTTAAATTATCCTTAATAGCGTCATAGATTGTGTCATACCAAGAAATTTTATTTGCAATCGGATCGATTATTTTTTCAATTTCTTCACGATTTAATTTTCTAACAAAATTTTCCTCTGCTACAGTTTGAATATCTTCAATATTGAGTGAATATATTATTTCCTTCTCTTCAATGTTTTTCTTTTTCATTTTATTACTCTCTGTTTTTATTATTGATAAAATATGTTTTCTCGATGCCAAAGCAATGAATTTTTGTGTGGATAAATTTCTCTTTCTTTCGGAAGAAGGATTTTTGATTCATTCTTAACAAAACATCTTAAAAAATCAATCTCGCCAAATTTTCCCAGATCAATTGGAAGAAAATTAATCTTGGATGATATTCTTATTGAATAATCATCCAATAATGTGAACCAACCAACATCAAACGCCCAATGGTGTAAACGACATAGTGCTAGCCCATTCCACATATCATCTTTTCCTCTTAGTCTGTGGGGAACAATATGAACGGCTTCAACTTCCCAAGTCTTTGAATCCGGAGAGTTGATTTTCATACCACATAAAGCACATTTATAATCATATGCTTCAACAATTGCGAATCGAAATCCTCTTTTCCTAATTTTAGATTCCCTGGTTATTACTTGAGTTTTCTTTCCTTCATCAAATGGATTATAAATTCTTGGTCTCGTAATCGTCTTCAACTTCTTGACCACTTTTTGAACTTCGTATGACTTAATAGGAAGAATATCCTTTTCTGATTTGGGAATCTTGAGTAGCTTTAATGCTTCATCAAATACTTTCTCGGTTAACATCCGCTCTTTATTTTTATTTAGTCGAAAGGTGATGGTTGGGTGAGTTATCAAATTCTGATTCGCTAATGAATCTGCGGCTCTAAATAGCAACCTATGCCATAAAAAAGCTTTTTTAATCCTATTCTCTTTTCTATATATAGTTTTTAAATATGCTTTTCTCTGTTTTTCACTTAAATTAAAAGTGTTTGCAATTTCATCTACAATTTCTTGACCAGAGCCAAATTCTTTAATTGTTCCATCATGCCTAAATAAAGATAAAATTAATTCTTTCTCAACGTTTTTGCGGGTTGGCATTTTAAAAAGTTTATGCTGTTCGCTTTCATAGCTCATAAATTTTTATCCTCGTAGGTTTGATGTTTGTATTCTCGCTACATTAATTTAAAACAAATTTTATCTATAAGTAACCAGTATTCTACATTCTTTCAAAACAAATTGTATTTTACATTTTCCATCATCCATTTACCATCTTCCATCAAAAAAACTTCTTGCCTTTTCAGAATTTAGTTCATAGGTTTGCAGCGAAATCCAGCAAATCCGGAGTTAACATTCAATAATTTATTGGAGGTGCTATGAACACCAAAAGGCTCCTGCTCACTGCTCTCGTTGTTTACATTCTTCTAGAAGTTTTGAATTTCCTGGTACACGGGGTAATCCTGTCTTCAACATACCAGATGGAAGGAGTTAAAGAAGCATTCAGACCCGAGGCTGAAATGAACAGCATGATGTGGATAATGTTTGTAACGGATATTATCTGGGCTTTCTTCTTTACATTCTTTTTTGCAAAAGGATACGAGGGCAAAGGAATTATGGAGGGAATACGATTTGGTCTATATATTGGATTGTTCTGGGGATTAGTATCTGCATATTCTAATT
>CAZUOC010000174.1:0-5442 GCA_964622335.1 uncultured Ignavibacteriaceae bacterium | reverse complement strand
ACCCGTCCTCCCCTTTAATTAAAGGGGAGGCGAGGAGGGGTTTTAAATTACTCTTTCTCCTTCTCCATCTCTTTAATGATCTTCACTGTTTCAACGCTTACGGTTGTAACCTTCTTTAATAATTGGATTACGTGCTCTTTGTAATCTGCAAAACGGTAAGTGTTAAATTTTGCAGCGATGGTTTTGTCTTTCGGTTTCTTTTCTTTGTACTGGTCGAGTATCCATTCCAAAGCCGAGCGGTTGCCTAGTTTATATTCCCACACTTCTTTTGGAATGCCTTTGAGCTTTGTTATTTCATCTATTTCTATTGTACCGGTTTGTTTATCTGCTTTTAGCTTTGCTTTTACTTTCGGCTGTATGCCGAATATTGTTTCCGGCTCTTTTACTGTCAAATTTTACTTTATTGTACCAGTCTTCTTTTTTCCTGTTTCCAACATTTATTTTGAACGGCTGAAAAAAAATGGGAATTGACATCGAAGCCCTTAGGTAGTTTGCCGGGTTTTCTTTTCCCGGTTCACCCCAGAACAATAAATTCATTTCCGGGAAAATTATTTTTGATTCGGTTGTAATTTCAGCCGCAATTATTTTTAGCTTCGGCTCCAGCTTAGAAGCGCTGACAGTACCACCCGGTCTAACGGTAATTCCTTCAGGGGCTTTCCTTATTTTCTCGAGATCAGCATAAGAGTTTATACAATTTTTATTAAGAACTTCGATAATCCAGTTTCTAAAATTTTTCCCTTTGTTTAATCCTTTTTTAATAAAAAGATAGACCAAAACCGGGATGATCCAGATCAATGTCCAAAAAACTATCAATATTTTTTTTATAACTTTTTTAAGAACAGATGTTTCTTCTTTATTAGTTCTAAAGGCTTTTAAAAGTAGTTTTACGAAGAATGGTCCGTCGACAAAGTCGTATAAATTTTTGTTGGCAATAAGTTCAATGATTTGTTCTGTTTTAGGTTTATCAACAGTATCGACAGCAGCAAGCAACAGTGTATTTATTGCTCCCGCTGATGTTCCGGCAAGGCTAAAGAATCTTATTCCTATTTGTTCTAAAATATAAGTGTAACCAAGTAATGCTATACCCAGAACACCTCCCCCTTCCTGAACGAGGTCAACGTACTGGTTTCCTTCAGCGTCTAAGACATCAGAAAATTCTTTTGATGAAAGATCTTTTTTGAGATCAGTAATAATTCTTTGAACGCACTTGTTCTGAGTAAAATCGGTACTTTTCATATTTAGTTTTGATTATGATTTCGTACCCCCACCAACTCGTTAGTTTATCATCGGAAAGCCCCGCAGAAGATCCTCCCAACTTTTTTTAGCTATCGTGACTCAATACAACAGAGAAACTACATTAGATTTAGGTTAGTGTCAATAGTTGAGAGGAAGAAATTTTGTTTGCAAACATCAAATATTAAGATATAAATTCCAGATACGTGATTTAGAATGCAGGGTAGTAAAGTATTATATGAGATTATGAAAATAAGCTCACTTCTCAATTCTAAGAACATCCTAAAAAACCTTTCTCCCAATTGAAAAGTGGATAATCACAACTGCTTGTTTTCTGGTAATATTGATGAAATTTTCAATAAAACCTTCGATGGAATATTATTTGGTATGTCCCGCCATTATATATTATAAGCAGGGATGTTATGTTCAATTCCATAGTTATGGTTAAGCAGGTTCCTGATACTGCTAATATTTCCGGCAAGGTAATGAAGGACGACGGAACTGTTAATCGTACGAAACTTCCCGCAATTTTTAATCATGAAGACCGCGTTGCGCTTGAACTTGCTTTGCAGGTAAAGGAAAAATATGGCGGAAAAGTAATTGCAATTACAATGGGTCCTCCACGGGCATCCGATGTTTTACGTGAATGTCTTTATATGGGAGCCGATGAAACTTATCTTATAAGTGATAGAAAGTTTGCAGGTGCAGATACTCTTGCTACTTCTTATGTGTTAAGTGAAGTGATTAAAAAAATCGGTAACTATCATTTTGTTTTTGCTGGAAGACAGGCAATTGATGGAGATACCGCGCAGGTCGGACCACAGACAGCAGAGAAGCTCAACATTCCTCAAATAACTTATACAGAAGAAATTCTTAACGTAGATGAAAACAAGATTAAGATAAAAAGAAAATTAGACGGTGGTTATGAAATTGTTGAGAGCACTCTTCCTGTTTTAGTAACTGTTTTAAAAGATGTTGTTAACCCTCGTCCTTTTAGTGCGAAGAGAGTTATGGCTTACAAAAATGCAAGATCTGTTATGGATCTTGAAAAGCTTGCAGAAGAGAACTCTCTTCTTTATACAGATAAACTGATTCACGAATACAAAGAGAAAAATCTTCTTATAAATACTTTTACAATGGATGATTTGAATCTTGATGTACAAAGATGTGGTATCAGCGGTTCACCAACAAAAGTGCATAAAGTTCAATCTGTTATACTTAAAGGGGGCAATCAAATTAAAATTGAACCGTCTAAAGCAGGATTAAGCAGCTTGATAGATCAACTAATGACAGATCATATTTTTGGTTAAAAGGATTCGATATGAATTTTACTAACGAAGTCTGGGTTTTTATTGAACAGCGAGATGGAAAGCCTGCCGATGTAAGCTTCGAGCTTCTTTGCAAAGGACATAAGCTTGCAAAGGCAATGAACGGTAAATTGAAATCTATTGTAATTGGTGACGGTGTTGAAGAAATAGCTAAAGAAACTTTTAAATACGGAGCCGATGAGACACTGCTTGTTGAACATCTGTCACTCAAAAATTACAGAACACTTCCTTACAGCAGAATAATAAATGATCTTGTTAAAGCAATTGTTCCGCGCATTGTTCTTTTTGGTGCAACGGTAATTGGAAGAGATCTTGCGCCGAGAGTTGCTTCCCATACCAGAAGCGGCTTAACTGCTGATTGTACCGATCTCCAGATTTCTGATGTAAAGTATGTTGGTAAAGAATATTCAAATCTTCTTTTACAGATTCGACCTGCATTCGGAGGAAATATAATTGCAACAATCATTACTCCTGATGTTCCAACACAAATGGCAACTGTAAGAGAAGGAGTAATGGAATTAACTCCGGTTGAGCAACCAAATGAAACAAAAATCACACGAATTGAATATAAACCTGATTCGATAGATGAGCTTGTTCAAATTATAGAACAGCACAGAGAAACTAACAAAGTAAATTTAAAAGCCGCTCCAATAATTGTTGCCGGAGGGTATGGACTAAGTACAAAGGAAAATTTTAAGTTAATTGAAGAACTTGCTCATACTGTTGGAGGAGAAATTGCAGGAAGCCGTGCTGCGGTTGATGCTGGTTTTGTTACCCCTGATCGACAGGTTGGTCAAACAGGAGTTACTGTTAGACCAAAACTTTATATCGCAGTAGGAATATCCGGCGCTATTCAACATCGCGCAGGAATGCAGGAATCAAACAAAATAATTGCGATCAATACAGATCCGGAAGCTCCGATTTTTGAAATTGCTCATTACGGTATTGTTGGTGATGCAATGGAAGTTATACCGGCTTTCATTGAAGCATATAAGCATAAATTGAAATAATGAATAGTCATCCCGAATCTGCCTGTCGGCAGACAGGTTTATTTCGGGATCTTATTAATTAATAAAATAAGATTCTTCAGTCGTTCCTGCCTGCGGCAGGCAGGTCACTCCCTCAGAATGACAAGTAAAAATTGTCACTCTGAGCGAAGCGAAGAGTCTAAAAAGATGTTGAAAACTGCTTCGACTTCGCGAAGCAAGGCGAGCAAGTTCAGCATTCCCATTAGAAAATAGGTTTTATTATGCCAAACTTTTTTACAGATAATAGCGATATCCAGTTTTACTTTAATAATCTCGATATAAGAGAGATTGTTGGAATTGCCGAAGATAATTATAAGGATGCTGAGAGATTTAATTACGCTCCAACTGATTATGAAGATGCAAAAGAGAATTATAAGAAAGTATTAGAGATAGTTGGTGATATTGCCGGAAACTTTATAGCTGAACGCGCATCAGGCGTTGATGATGAAGGCGCCGTAATTAATGATGGTAAAGTTTCTTATGCTAAAGGGACAGAAGAAAATTTAAGACAGCTTGCACAGGCGGATTTAATGGGGATGATTTTCCCGCGTAAATATGGCGGATTAAATTTTCCTTTTACAATGTACATGATGGCAGTTGAAATGGTCTCCCGTGCCGACGCATCTCTTATGAATATTTTTGGTCTGCAGGATATTGCGGATACAATTAAAAAGTTTGGCAACGAAGAACAGCGAATGGAATTTCTTCCCGGCTTTTGTACGGGTGATTATACCGGGGCAATGGCATTAACAGAGCCGGATGCAGGAAGCGATTTGCAGGCTGTTAAACTTCAGGCTTTTCAGGATGAAAAAGGAAATTGGTTTTTAAAAGGTGTTAAAAGATTTATCACTAATGGTAATGGAGATGTTCTTCTTGTTCTCGCAAGATCAGAAGCAGGAACAAAAGACGGACGCGGTTTAAGCATGTTCGTATGTCAAAAGGGAGATACGATAAAAGTAAGAAGAATTGAACACAAGCTTGGAATTCATGGCTCGCCGACTTGTGAGCTGCAGTTTAATAATACTCCTTGCCAGCTTGTCGGCAGCAGAAAATTCGGTTTGATAAAATATGTTTTTGATCTGATGTACAGAGCAAGAATGGGAGTTTCTGCACAGGCTCTTGGAATTTCTCAATCGGCTTATGAAGAAGCTATGAAATATGCAAAAGCCCGTGTTCAGTTTGGCAAAACGATTTACAGCATACCCGTTGTTACAAATATGCTGATCGATATGCGTGTAACTCTTGAAGCTAACCGCACTTTGTTTTACAGCACTGCACAGGTTGTAGATATAAAAGAAAAAATGGAAGAAAAAATTGGAAAGCTTAAAGAAGAGGGAAAACCTTACTCTGAAGAAAATATAAGATTAAAAAAATATCAGAAAGAAGCCGGACTTCTTACTCCGATAACCAAATATATTCTTACTGAGTCGGCAAACAAAATAACTTTTGATGCACTCCAGATTCATGGTGGCACAGGTTATATGAGAGAATTCAGGGTAGAACGATTAGCCCGTGACGCGCGTATCACAAATATTTATGAGGGGACATCGCAGCTCCAGATTGTTGCTGCAATCGGCGGAGTAGTAAATGATATTCTTGCAGAGAGATTCGATGAATGCGAAAAGAAAGAATACAAAGGCGGAGTCGGGAATCTTGTTAATCACTTAAAAGAAATAAGAGAGATTTACAAAGATTGCTTGAAATATGTAATTGAAAAGAAAGATCCTTCATTTCAGGATATTGCGGCAAAAGATTTAGTTGAATTGTACAGTTATATCCATATAGGTTATTTACTGTTGGATCAGGCTGAAATCGAGCCCAAAAAGGTTTTTACTGCGAACAGGTATATTTTA
>CAZUOC010000173.1:0-5443 GCA_964622335.1 uncultured Ignavibacteriaceae bacterium | reverse complement strand
TGTTTCCCCATTTTATGAAGATGCTTCTATTGATGAGATTGTAGCTATAATAGATCAACATGATAATCCTAGTGTTAAAGACAGAGAGGGCAATCCGCTACAATTCAGTTATGATCCACCAAAAAGGGAATTACTATGGGCACACAGAGAAGCAGATAGGTTATGGATGTTAGATAAATCAGGATTTGCTTTGGATTTATTGAGAAGATTAGCAAAAGATGAACCAGAATATAGTCCAACACAATATTTAAGGCATGTGATAAAAAGACACGTTCAAGAAGGAACAGAAGTATACCAAGATAATAAAAATTGTATTCCGCTTGAAGAGGATTGGTTCGAGTTTAAAGGACAAAAAACCCTTTATAGAACATCTACAGGATTTGAAATTTTTATGAGATTAGTTAATGAAAGAGTAAGGGAGTACGGCATAGATGTAAAAAGTATATAAAGCCCAATTTTTCTATTATTATATTTTGAAAACAAGCTACTAAACCCTTGTTTCTCGAAGAAAACAAAATCAAAGTTTTATACTTGGTTTTGCCAATTAATCCCATTAATTGATTAGCCCTTGTGAGCTTTGTATGGAAGCAAGGGTTTTCATCAGAGAAATTGCTTTCAGTATGGAAGCAAGGCAAATAAAAAATTACGCATAATTCCTGTTAGTTTCCCCCGAATACTTGGAGGGGTTGGATTTTAGTGCAACGTTCGGCGAAGCCGAAAAATCCAAAGTAAGCGAACGGGCGTTAGAATTATTTTGATTTTATTTTTTCAACTATCAAGCCAAATATGCAAGAAATTAAGTATGCTAAAACTAAATACACAATAAGAAGTGGAAACCAGTCAAAAATCGCCATTTTCTGTGCCTCTCCAGAAGGAATACAACTGCATGTGCAACTAAACAAAGGATGATACATTTTTTGTCCCAAAGGACATAAACCACAAAGACATGCAGAGTAATAAGCAGTAATAAAAATGGCGATTAGAAGTAATATTATTGTAAGTATTGTCTTTAACAAATTTGGCTTGAAAAAATCTTTTGCACCCATATGAAAAAATAAAATCTTCATTTATATAAACTTATCTATAAGTTTAAATTGAGTTAGCCCGTTCGCTTATTGAAACTAATTCCTGTTATACGCGTCAGCCCTACGCGGGAATTTCATGAGAAATCATAGTGAAGTTTCTGGTGACTGAAACAATCGCCATGACCAGAGTGGGGCTGACCGAGGAAAACGAGAGTGGTTTTTTGACGAAGTCAAAAAATTCCGAAGAGTTAAATTTAATTTTCTATCAATCCTGCGATAGCAGACTATATTTTAAGGGAATTCTCTCTCAAGCTCGTAAGAGCCATCTAGTAAATAGCTCAAGGGCAATTTCGTATCTAGCACGAAGTGCATTCCAGTTTAAAGAATCAAGGGGTCGCCGTCTTAGTTTTTTACTAATAGTTCTTCTTCTTTTAATTTTTCATGTACTTTTTGCTTTGTAGTTTCCCAATAGAAATCTCTAAATTTTTTGATAACAGGATTAGACAAATTAAGCTTATACATTTTAGCTTTTCCAATGGTTCTAACATTAACAACAATACCTTGTTTTTCTAAGTTGCTCCAGAAAAGTTTAAGTGTTGAGTATCCAACTCCTGAAAGGCTAGCTATATCCGTCATGCTATAATCAAAGTCTTCATTAACTACTAAAAAATCCATGACTCTGAGTATTGGTGAGTCTCCGAAGATTTCCAAAAAAGCTGTTTTGTTTTCCATTATAGATATAGTAAAGCAGACCTTATATTTAAATGTTTCTATTAATAGCCAATATAGGCTATAGATAAGCATTAGAATAACAAGTCTTATATATTAATTTAACTAGAAATTCAGATATGGGTAAGAAGTTAAACAAACAGGATTATTCAAAAATTAAGAAGAATATCCTAAAAAGATTATACTCAAACCAAGCTTTCAGTAAAGGTCATTTGTTGTATGAAAGATTAACTTCTGGAATACCTCCACACCTTACAGGATTTGTTAAGGATGTTCTTGATGATTTGGTAAAAGAAGAACTTGTTCTATTATATGGAAAAACAAAACATGGAGACGCTTATCAGCTTAATATTAAGAAGCTGAAAGAGATTGAAGATTTGATAATTTAATGGGTAACAATCTTTTCTTAAAAAAAGAATATATTATGATTGGATAAAAAATAATTTACTATTTAGTTGGGTCACTTACCCTCCCCATAAATAAAATATTTCCAGAATCTTTTTGTTGAATAATGAAAATAAATGGGTGGTCTGCTCTAAATGTAGGTATTACTGGTTCTGGACCTACTGATGTTATTCGACCCATAATTACTGCAGTTGCTGCAGCCGCTTCTGTGCCTTCTTCATTCACTTCAACAAAAGCTTGATGAATTACATTATAAATTTTTAAGTCTTTTTTCCCAGTCATTCCTGAGAAATCGGCATTATCAGAGAAAGCTATTGGCATGCCCATATCTTTAAGGGTTTCAGCCATAAAATATTTTGTTTCAAACTTAAATTTTGGAATATAAACATTAACTCTTTGTTCGCTTAAACTATCCCTCCATTGTGTCAATTTCTTAAGGGTAAAAGATTTTTCTAAATCTTCTAAATTATCATCTTTTGGTAGGAGAATTAACATGGATAAGTCTTCACTGGAATAAGGTAGTTCAAGTAGTTGAACATCACTGTTTTCAGCATAATTAAATTTTGATTCATCATCAGTGCGTTGAATCATAGGTACTTTAATATTAGTGTTAGAAGGCATTAATCTAAAATTTTGTTCTTTTGTATCATTTTCATTAAATTGTTTTACCCAATTGCCTTTAAAGTAGATGGCATTTGTTAGAATTAACCTCGTAAGTCTTGGTTTAATGATACCAACAGGAATCAAATCCTTAATTTTATTATTGGTTTTATCCTCTACCCAATTATTGATAATTATTCGTGACTCTTCTGGTTTTTCATCAAAATTAAGATTTGTTACCTTGCCCCCATAATATTCTTCTACTATGCTAAAATAATCGTCTAGAAATTTAAAATCCTCCTGTGCCCACAATGCATTTGCAGTTGAAAGTTTATACTTTTTGTCATCTTGATTAATATCATTATATATTTTTTCGATATTAGCTCTCCTTATGTTAGCATTTTCGGGAATATGAAGGACAAATTGCATTTCCTCCGCAGTTTGACCTTTAGCGCCTTCATAAGTCATTGCTAAAGCAGTAGAGATACTATAAGGTGAAAAGAAGATATTACCCTCTTCAGACCTATATTTTAAATAAAGATCTAGTGCTAACTGATTATTAGCATCCACTATAGTCTCAATCCCTTCAGAAGTTGCTCCAGTATCATTTATTAAAGAGGTAATTGGTTGTTGGTCAGATGGTTTTGTATCCTCTTGAATTGGTTGAAGAATTGGAACAACGTTCTTATCACAACCAATCAAAAAAAGACTTAATCCAATAAGCAAAATAAAGAATAATCCTATTTTGCTTTTATTTCTACCCATATAAATCAGATTATATCCTAGATTATTTAAATATATTGTTAGCTTTGAATTAATTTAAAGTAAAGTTCTATATGTATATCAATGTCAAGGCGACCCCATTTAGTTTTTAGAAATTGCCCTTTTAGTTTTTTGAGAGAATTCCCTTTTTTTAGTTAAGAAAATTAAATTTAATTGCGTATAATGCTTGTTAGTTTCTCCATCGTGAACAACAACGATTGTGAACGAGGACAAGGAACGAACTTTAGTTCGTGACGAAGAGTAAATTTTCCCTTAAAGTGCAAGAAGAAAGCATCAAATGCTTTTTTTATTCTTATTTTTTTTAACAAATTGCACTTTTGCGGAAAATTTATTGGAACTAATCGCTGTTAAACTCTCCCGCTAGGGATTGAATTTTAGTGCAACGTTCGGACGAAGTCCGAAAAATTCAAAGTAAAAAAATTGGCGTATCGAGTGCGAAGCACCATTAGTTAAAAGAATAAAGGGTTTGGGGCGTATATATTTAGTCACATACAAGTAGTAACAAATAGAAAGATTTAAATACTAGTTATTGTTAGAATATATTATGTCAAGACAAAACATAATGTTAGCCTTATATGAATCATTACCTTTGGATAAACTATACGAAATATTGTCAAAAACTTCAACAAAAATTCCAATGGATGGAGAAGCAACTCTAGATGTATCTCAAACAAAAAGTGGTAAAGCACTATATACCATACATGGACAACATTATTCTTCTGAAGCGCTGAGATTAATGCATGAAGAGATAAGACCAAATGCAGAGAGCAGTCCAAATAATTGGCTATTTCTTGTGGAAGGTAGTCCAACAGGTGATGTACCTGAAGCAATTTATGGACATCTAATGGGAAATAAATTAGGGATACCTACAGAGAATCCAATTAAGGATCCTTACAACAAGGAAGTAGTAGAAAGAGCAATTGAAAGAGGAATGAAGCCTGAAGATGTATATCTAGCCCTTTCTGTAGGGATGTTAGAAGCAGTTCCAAATCTTGAACAAGTTGTCGGGGGTTTATCCAAAATGTGGGACGTTTCTCCTAACTATCTAAGAGGTTTAATCACTTATTTATCTTGGGAAGCACAAACAAATCCACAAGCAATGAGCAGAAAGAAAGAAGAGTTTAAAGGAATTAGAAGTCAAATAGACAGAATATCTAATGATTTAAGTTCACAAGAATTGGATAGAATAGTAAACAATTATAAAGATAGGAACAATGTATTTGCATATCTTGGAAGAAATCACAAAGAGATTCTAGGTAGAATATAAGCCCCAAACCCCTTCTATATTTAGCCGATTTTTTTATTGAGTTTAATCGCTGTTAAACGACCCGAACCGAACAAGCGAAACGAAGTGGAGCATTGTGAGGTGAGAATGCAATGGGGCTCGAAGAGACGCGAAGCGGCTCATCGAGAGTTTTTTTGGGGCAAAGTAAATCACAGAACGAAGTGATACATCAATATAAAGAAGAAAGGGGCAAAGTTTTTAAATTCAAATTCATTCTTCTCCTTTATGTTATCAGAAGATATAAATATTGCAGAAATTAGCGACCTTGTTATTACAACGAATACTATGGCAGATTTAAGTCGTATACGTGTTGGGGGCATCTATATGCTTAGTGATATGCTCGATATATATAAAGTAGTTGAATTATTACCTGGGTGTAGAGATAAAGGTTGCGGATTTCGACATTTCAGAGCAGAAATAGTTGAAATGAATGATGGAGTTCAATTTGAATATTTAGAGAAAGGTGCATCCATGATTCATTGGGAACGCTATAATCCTGAAGATTATTTTGAAAAAGCAGCATAATATTAATTCTATTTACCCCTTTCGCTCCTTTGCCCTGAAAAAATTTTGTTTAATGCTTGTTAGTTTCTCCATCGTGAACAACAACGATTGT
>CAZUOC010000172.1:0-5453 GCA_964622335.1 uncultured Ignavibacteriaceae bacterium | reverse complement strand
TATTACAAGAATAAAGATTATAAGAGTGCTCTTCCTTATGGTTGGACAGTGCTTGAGATGGATAAGAAAAAATTTGCAAAGTGGATTTATTATAAGATGGAAGATGCTTTATGGTATATGCATGACTCTTCAGGTCTTGCTGATGATGAAGCCAGAGCCATAGCGGATACGACTGTTTATTTATACAATCTTGCTGCGGAAAATTACACGCCGGCAAAAGGTTATTTCCTGGTTAGAAAAGCTTTTATTTCAGAAATCTGGCTTGATATTGATCCGGAAACATTAATAAATGAATACGAACAAGCTATAGCTGCAGATTCCAGTATTTCAACTTACTATTATGATAGACTAGGAGAGTTATATCTTGCAAAGAAAGAGGAAAATCCTGATTATAAATTAAAAGGGCTCGATATATACCAGTATCTTAGTAATAGAGAACCGGATAATTCAGAATGGCCTGAAAAGCAGGAAAGATTTGTTGATAATATAGGTGAACTGGTTGACTTAGCTAAAAAACAATGGGACCTTGATCCTCAAAATCCGGAAAAGGCATGGAAATATGCTTCTACAGCTATAAGAGATAACAGGTATGCAGAAGCAATAACTGCTTTGGAATTTCTCGTTACCAAAGATCCTTCATCATCAAGTTACTGGACACAGTTGGCTTCTGCCTATCACAAAAATGAACAGTTAAGTAAAGCTGAGGATGCTTACAAGAAATTAATTTCCCTTGAACCCGATAAAAAAGACAATTATCTGAATCTCGGTATTGTGTACAAGGATAAAGGACAATTTGCCGCTGCAAGGAGCGAGTTTGAAAAAGCAAGCCAGGTAGGGAATGGGTGGGGATTACCTATTTATTATATAGGAAATTTATATGAGCAGGCAGCAAGAAGCTGTGGGTTTGAATTCGAGGATAAGTTAGTTTATCTGCTTGCAGTAGACACTTATAAAAGAGCAATAAATATGGATCCATCTGTAACACAGCCGCAGGAAAGAATTACCGCCCTATCTGGGTCTGTCCCGAGCAAAGAAGATTATTTTTTCAGAGGACTGAAGTCAGGTCAGAGTATTCCAATTACAGGAAATTGCTACAGTTGGATAGGAAAGAGTGTTACCGTACCTTAATGGATATTTCATTTGCTTTTAAGATAAAGGTTTCAGAATGAATTTTCTGAAACCTTTTTATTTTATATTGATTGCATAGAACTAGTAATTAGTCTTAAATTTAAATTGTAATTCTCAAAAAATTCTTGAAAGATTATGTACACACATCTAAAAAATGATAAAGAAGTTTTCAATATTTCAAACCTTGAAACTAAACGGCAGCAGGAGAATCTTGAATTAATTGCTTCTGAAAATTTTGTAAGCCCGGCAGTTCTTGAAGCCGCTGGAAGTGTTTTAACTAACAAATATGCAGAAGGTTATCCTGGCAAAAGATATTATGGTGGCTGTGAATATGTGGACATCGCTGAAAATCTGGCAAGAGAAAGATTAAAAAAACTTTTTTATGCCGAATATGTAAATGTGCAGCCGCATAGTGGATCACAAGCAAATATGGCTGTATTGATGACCTTTCTTAAGCCGGGAGATAAATTTTTAGGACTTAGTTTAGCACATGGTGGTCATTTAACACATGGTTCACCGGTTAACTTTTCAGGACAGTTATATCAGGCAGTAGGTTATACCTTAAATAAAGATACTAAAACATTAGATTACAATATGATAGAAGATTTAGCTAAAAAAGAAAAACCTAAAATGATTATGACTGGAGCCAGTGCTTATCCTAGAGAGTGGGATTATGCAAAGTTTAGGGAAATTGCTGATAAAGTCGGAGCTTTTCTTGTTTGCGATATGGCACATCCTGCAGGATTAATTGCCAAAGGACTTCTCGATAATCCATTGAAATATTGCGATATAGTAACTTCTACAACTCATAAAACACTTCGTGGACCAAGAGGTGGCATTATCCTAATGGGAAAAGATTATGAAAATCCTTTTGGTATAAAGACACCTAAAGGTGAACGTACTAAAATGATGTCTGAACTTATCGATAGCGCTGTAATGCCCGGTATCCAAGGTGGACCTTTAATGCATATTATCATGGCTAAAGCGGTTGCATTTGGTGAAGCACTTGAAGATACATTTAAAATTTATGCGGAGCAAATAATAAAAAATGCTAAAGCACTTTCTGCTAAGCTTTTTGAGTATGGATTTGATATTGTTTCGGGCGGTACAGATAATCATCTTTTACTAATAGATTTAACAAACAAAAACATTACCGGCAAACAAGCAGAAAACTCATTAGGAAAGGCAGGGATCACAGTTAATAAAAATATGGTCCCATTTGATCGGAGGAGTCCTTTTGTTACAAGCGGAATCAGGATTGGCACTCCGGCTGTTACAACAAGAGGTATGAAAGAAAATGAAATAAAAATGATTGCCGATTTTATAAATGATGCTGTAAACAACTTTGAAGATGATAATGAACTTGAAAAAATCAGATTCAATGTTAAACAGCTTTGTTCACAGTTTCCTCTTTATGCTGAATTAAATTAACAGAGGCTAAGACGGTGTCTTCTGAAGAAGCAGTAAAAATGAATATAGATGACGTTGAAGGTGAAGAAGAAGAAAAGGAAATGACCTTCCTTGAACATCTTGAAGAATTAAGATGGAGAATTATATACGCCCTTATAGGTGTAGTTGCCGGAACAATTCTCTGCTGGATTTTCAAGGATTTCCTTGTGGAAGTTGTTCTATTAAAACCTGCCCGCGATTCGGGAGCTGAACTACAGAATTTAAAACCGTTTGGTCAGTTATTTTTATATTTTGAAGTAGCGATAATTTGTGGCGTTGTTTTAAGTCTGCCGAATCTTTTTTACCAGCTTTGGAAATTTATTGCTCCTGCTCTAAGAAAAAAAGAACGCAAATATGTTGTTTGGATTGTAATTTTTTCTACTACATGTTTTCTTGCCGGAATTGTATTCGCTTATTTTGTTATGCTTCCATTAGCGTTAAAATTTGCAGAACAATTTGGAACACAAATAATAAAGAATCAGTTTGCTATAGATGAATATATGTCGATTATTATTAGTGTAATGCTGGCTTCAGGATTTGTATTTGAGCTGCCAATGATATCATTTTTCTTAACGAAACTTGGTATTTTAACTCCAGATTTTATGAAAAAATACCGTAAGCATGCTATTGTAATAATAATGGTTCTTGCGGCATTTTTAACTCCCGGCACTGATCCTGTTTCGCAAGTAATACTTGCTGTTCCATTGGTTGTCTTATATGAAATAAGTATATTAGTTTCAAAACTTTCTCAAAGTAAAAATTGACCCGCAGAGATCTTTCCGAAATAAGCAGTCCAATAAAAACAGAACTCGAAAAGTTCAACGAGTTATTTAAAGTTTCGATGAAATCGAAAGTTGGGCTTGTTGATTTAATAGCTCGATACATAATCAGACAGAAAGGGAAGAAGATAAGACCCCTTCTTGTTCTTCTGTCTGCAAAAGTAGCGGGCGGAATAAATGAAAGAACATATAGGGGAGCTGTTCTTGTTGAACTTCTTCACACAGCAACTTTAGTTCACGATGATGTCGTTGATAATGCAGACAAAAGAAGAAATTTCTGGTCAATTAATAAAATCTTTAAAAATAAAGCTGCGGTTTTAATGGGAGATTATTTGCTTTCCCGCGGTTTGATGATTGCTGTTGAAGGAAAAGATTATGATTTCCTTGGTGTAATTACTAATACTGTTAAACGCATGGCAGAAGGTGAACTTCTCCAGATTCAGAAAACAAGAAGACTTAATATTGATGAAGAAACTTATTTCAAAATTATTTCTGATAAAACAGCATCACTTCTCGAAACCTGTTGTGAAATTGGTGCGATGAGTGCTTCTGATAATCCTGAATATCATAATGCAATGAATAAATTTGGCGAATCAATTGGAATTGCATTCCAGATAAGAGATGATATTCTTGACTATGAAGGGAAAACAAAACTTATTGGGAAACCCATCGGTGGTGACATCAAAGAAAAGAAAATCACACTCCCACTAATTTATTCCTTAAACCATGTTTCTAACGGTGAAGCTTCAAACATCAGAAAGTTGATTAAAAATGTAAATGGCAAAGAAAGTGTTAATGAGATTATAGAGTTCGTTCGGAAGAATGATGGGATTAATTATGCTCTCGATAAAGCACATTCATATTCTGAAAAAGCCAAAGAAGCATTAAAAGTTTTCCCTGATTCGCCAAGTAAAATAGCTCTTGTAGCTCTTGTTGATTTTGTAATAGACAGAAAGAATTAATCCAGACTTTGAGACATGAGACTTGTGACTTTAGGAATTAAATTGTTCACTTCTCTGGTTGTTTAGACATCACAACTAATTTACCCAAAACTTTTTCATATTCATTTATTAAAAAGTCGTAATCTTTACTATTGATATACTTGCATTCCAGAGAAAATTCTAACCGCGTTTGGGTTTCTCCAGCTTCTCCTTCAGAATTATTCAATTTCGATATAAAAGATTTTTCATATCTTCTCTTGCGAAAAGCTTCAGCAATATTTGAACAAACCGATCTTGATGATCTTCGTATTTGATCGGTTAAAGAATAGGTTTCTTCTTTTGGAAAAGATTTTGAAAGGTTAAAGATTTTCATTGAAGCAGCAAAAGCTATTTTTATACTTCAATTTCTCTATGGGTTTTAATTTTCATACTTACCCCCAAATTATTTTTCGAATTTAAATCTCAAAACCTCACATTCTCTCGTCTCAAGTCTCATGTCCTAAAGTCTCGACAAACAAGTCATGCCTTATTCATCGCACCCTTAAACCTGAAACCCTTTGCAGGTTCACGCAAAGTAAGCACAGGGCAGGGAGCTTTTCTCACTACTTTTTCTGCAGTACTACCGAAAAGTATATGTTCAACACCGGTATGACCATGAGTAGCTATAATTATTAAATCAACATTTTCATCCACGGCGGTTTCAATTATTTCTACAAAAGGTTTTCCTGTTTTAATAATTTTCTTAACACTTAAATCGGAAGGTATTTCTTTTTCCGCTAACTTATCTAATTCTTCTTTTGCTCTTTTATCCATTTCAATGCCTGCAGCCGGAATTGCAATCTGACCCATACTAAAATCCGGTGGATAGATAACAGGTTCAACAACGTAAACAAGTATTAAAGAAGATTTAAAATTCTTTGCAAAGTTTACTGCATATTTTAAAGAGCTTTTAGAATAATCCGAAAAGTCGATCGGAACTAGTACTTTTTTTATTTCAAATTCCATAATCAGTCTCCGAATTTTCTTTATTTTTATTTTGTAAAGCAAAATGATCTTCATTAAGCTTTCTTAATCTAACTGCAACTATTTCTGAAATCCCCTGGAGTATTTTAATTCCTTTACGCGGATACGCTTCTAAAAATTCATCCAAGTCAGG
>CAZUOC010000171.1:1455-5456 GCA_964622335.1 uncultured Ignavibacteriaceae bacterium | reverse complement strand
CGTAACCTTAAGTCGAGTCGTTCAAACCAGATTGGTGTTATTGTACCTGAGATTAGACATGACTTTTTTGCCAATGCCATTAGCGGAATTGAGGAGGTTGCTTATCAAAAGGGATATACAATTATTATAGCCCAATCTAATGAACAGGAAGAACGTGAAATTATTAATGTAGATTCAATGTATCTTCATAGAGTAGCAGGAATCATCGTTTCAATTTCACAAACTACTACGAGTAGTAATCATTTTAAGAAACTGCTTGACAGGGGAGTCAAAATGGTTTTTTTCGACAGAGTACGTGATGATCTAAAAATCCCAAGAATTCATATTGATGATGTTGAGAGTGCATACAAAGTCGTAAAATATCTTTTGGGAAAGGGATATAAGAAGATTGTTCATTTTGCAGGTCCACAATCACTCGACATTTGCAACAACAGACGTCTTGGTTATGAGAAAGCTTTAAAGGACCTTAAAGCAGATTATAAACCCCTCATTTTTGAAGGTGGCATGCATGAGAATGATGGTTATAAAAATGTAGATGATTTGCTAAATAAAGGAATTAAATCCTGTGCAATCTTTGCTGTAAATGATCCTGTTGCTGTCGGAGCTATTAAACGACTGAAAGAATTAAATATTAAAGTGCCTGATCAAATTGGAATTGCAGGATTTTCCAATAACCCGATTACGGAAATGATTAGTCCTTCTCTTACAACAGTTGACCAGCATTCATTTGAAATGGGCAGGAGAGCTGCTGAGATTTTGATTGATGAAATAGAAGATAGAAAAGGCTTGAATTCCAGATTAGATATAAAACTTGAGACAGAATTAATTGTCAGAGAATCAACTTGATATTTTTTAACATTTTACCTGCAAACGTTTGCAGTGTTAATCTATGATTTTTGAACAGAGCCACAGAAGGTTTAATCCACTAACAGGTGAATGGATTTTGGTTTCACCTCACCGGACTCAAAGACCCTGGCAGGGGAAAACCGAACAGAATTCTAATCAACAAATTCCTGAATATAAATCTGATTGTTATTTATGCCCGAAGAATGAGAGGGCAAATGGAGAAAGAAATCCGGATTACTCTTCTACTTTTGTTTTTGATAATGACTTTAGTGCCCTGAAAAATGATTCTGAACACTTAGAAGTAAATGAATCTGAACTTTTAAAAGCAAAATCTGAAAAAGGTATTTGTAGAGTAATTTGTTTTTTCCCCAAGCACAATTTAACTCTTGCAGAACTTGAATTGGCTGATATTGTTAATGTAATTAAAACATGGCAGGATGAATATTTAACTCTCGGCAGCAAACCTTTTATTAATTATGTCCAGATTTTCGAGAACAAAGGAGAAATAATGGGGTGTAGCAACCCGCATCCTCATGGACAAATATGGGCACAGGAATCAATTCCAAATGAACCTTTGAAAGAACAAAGTAACCAATTCAACTACTTCAAGAATAAAAATAAAACTCTATTAAATGATTATCTAAACATTGAAAAGCAAAAAGACGAAAGAATTGTTTTTGAAAATGACAGTTTTATTCTTTTGGTTCCTTTCTGGGCAACCTGGCCTTTTGAAACCATGATAATATCAAAAAGATCTATTAATAATATTCTTCAATTAAATGAAAAAGAATTTAGAGATTTTGCAGAGATATTAAAGATAACTACTATTAAGTATGATAATATTTTTGATGTCCCTTTTCCTTACTCAGCAGGGATTCATCAGGCGCCGACAGATGGTACAGAACATCCGGAATGGCATTTTCATATGCACTTTTATCCACCTCTTTTAAGATCAGCAACTATTAAAAAATTTATGGTGGGCTATGAGATGCTTGGTGAGCCGCAAAGGGATATAACACCGGAAAGAAGTGCCGAAGTATTAAAACAATCAGATATAGTTCACTTTTCTTTAAAGATGATAAGGGAAAGAAAATAGAGCGACTGTTAAAGGAAAAACAAATTAAATGAAATTAAACAGTAAAATATTTTTATTCCTGATTTATTTCTTAGTGGGAAATTTATTTACTTCTTCATTCTGTGCTGATAATTCAAAAAGCGACACTCTTGCTGTAGTTGGCGCGAAGGTAATTACAACAGGAGATTTTATTGCTTCTTATAAAGATAAAATAAGAACTGTAGGATTAACCGATAATGGGGAAACAAGAAAGGGTTACCTGATGAATCTTGTGAGCGACCAATTACTTATTACTGAAGCCAGAAAAGAAGGATTAGATAGAACAAATTCTGCTAAAAAAGAATTTAATCGAATAAGATTGCAAGAGCTTTTGAATGCTTATTCTTTAAAACATATTTCTCCAACAATTAAAATTACAGAAAATGATTTAGAAGAGCTGTTTGCAAAATTTAATACGAAGATAAAAGTCAGTCATCTTTATGCTCCAACTAAAGAAAAAGCCGATTTTTTATATAAACAATTAATGGATGGGAAAAAGTTTGAAGACCTTGCAAAAGAAAATTTTAAAGATTCTGAATTAAGAAACAACGGCGGTTCACTCGGTTATATTTCTATTGATGAAACCGATCCTGATTTTGAAAAAGCAGCTTATTCGATGAAAATAGGGGAAATTTCTAAGCCCGTTAAAACAGTTGAAGGTTACAGCATCATCACGGTGGAGGATATTAAGAGTAACCCTTTGCTTACCGAAAATGAATTTCTAAAAGCACGCGATAAGCTGATAGCTTTTGCGCGTAAACGTGCATACGAAGAAGTAGCCAAACAATTCTCGAAGGCACTCACTGAAAAACTTAAAGTGAAATTAAATGAGGAAATCATCACAAAAATATTTGATGCAATACTGGGAAAACAAATAGATGATTTCTCAGAAACTCCTTCTCGGATTTTTCGAAAGGATTTGAATAAAACAGCAGTTTATTCTGCAATTGGAAACTGGAATTTACAAACTCTCATAAATGAAATGAGCATGGTGACAGATAAACAGAAAAAATTTATCAGAACAAGAGAAAATCTTGAGGATTTAATCAAAGGACTTGTAAATAGAAAATATATTGAACAACAGGCTGTTAAAGAAAAACTGGATAAAACTCCTTCGTTTTATAAAAATGTCGAATATAACTTCGATACTTATCTGCTTACAACAATTAAAAATGAGCTAAAAAGCAAAATCCAAATCTCACTTGATTCGCTAAAATCATATTACGCAAAAAATATTACTCAGTTTCAAACAGAAAAGATAATCAGACTAAGCTCAATACTTGTTGATAATTCTTTTCTGGCAGATTCTATCAAATATTTAATAGGGGAAGGAATTCCATTCGAAGAATTGGCAAAAAAATATTCTGTTCAAACTCTTACAGCAGGAGACGGCGGCGATATGGGATTCTTTAAGAAAAGTGAACTCGATGATCTTGCAGATAAAGTGTTCTCTTTGAAGAAAGATCAATGGGCGGGTCCGTTCTCAAAATATGATAAATATGTTTTTCTTAAATGTACTGAAATAAAAGAGCCGGTTGCAAAATCTTTTGAAGAATCGAAAAAAGAGATTGAAAAGACTCTTGTTTCTTTTAAATGGTTCAAAGTAAAAGATAGATATATAGAATCACTTGGAGATAAAATAAATTATCAATTGTTTCCGCAAAAACTATATGGAATTAAATTTTAAAAATCAGTGATTGTAAAATGAAAAGAGAATTTATACTACCTGTTTGTTTATCCCTTTTATTTTCTTCTTTTATTCTTGCTCAAAGTTCAGGGAAAATCGTGGGAAAAATTATTGATTCTTCTACCGGTGACCCCGTTCCTTTTGCAAATGTAATAGTAGAAGGTACAAACTACGGTGCCGCAAGTGATTTGAACGGTCACTATATAATTATAAATATTCCTTCAGGGACTTATAATGTGGTGGCAAGTTACATTGGCTACGTAAAAACTATAACTCAGAATGTAAAAGTTTTTACAGACCTTACAACAAATGTTGATTTTTCTCTAACACCAACAACATCACCCGCTTTTAATG
>CAZUOC010000171.1:0-1445 GCA_964622335.1 uncultured Ignavibacteriaceae bacterium | reverse complement strand
ACCATGGATGATATTGCTGATGCTGATGGTGTTGCTGTTTCATTAAAAGAAGAAGTTATTGTGGTCGCTCAGACTCCGCTCGTAAAAAAAGACCTCACCTCAACTGAATCAAGAGTAACTGCAGATGAAATTCAGGCAATGCCTCTTCAGGATCTTGATCAGCTTATAACTCTTCAGGCAGGAGTTAATAGAGATGCCGAAGGACAAATTCATATACGCGGAGGAAGATCAAGTGAGATATCTTACCTTATAAACGGGATAAGTATAACAGATGATTATGATCGTACACAAGCTCTTACTGTAGAAACAGGTTCCATCCAGGAATTGCAGATAATAAGTGGAACATTTAATGCAGAATATGGAAATGCTCTTAGCGGCGTAGTTAATCTTGTAACTAAAACAGGAGGTTCAAAGTTTCAAAGTAATTTTGAGATGTGGACAGGTGATTATTTAAGTAATAATACGGATATCTTCTGGAATATTGATGATGTTAGCCCTATTGCTAATTATAATTTCCAGGGATCCATAAGTGGGCCTGTCACTGATAATCTCACATACTTTTTTACAATGAGGAGGTTTTATGACGGCGGTTATATAAATGGAATTAACAGGTACAATCCGGAAGGACGAAGTAAAGTTGTTGATGGAAATACTATTCCAAATCCTGGCGATGGTTCATTTGTTTCAATGAATTCAGATGACAGATGGAGCGGGCAGGGAACAATTGATTGGAGAATTTCGAATGACTTTAAGTTTAAAGTTGATGCTTTCGGAAGCTTGGAATCCAATCGTACTTACAACCATATCTATAGTTTTGACCCGTACGGAGCGAAAGGTAATAAGACTAAAGGTTACAGCCTTTTTGGCACTCTTACTCATGTTTTGTTTTTAAATACATTCCAAGAATTGACCTTTGCTTATAAGTTTAATGATTTTAACTCTAAACTTTATGATGATCCATATGATGTTCGTTATGTCCATCCTGATTCTCTAAATGTCCCGGGCTATCAATTTTATAGAGCAGGAACCGATTTAAACCGTTTTGAGCGCAGCACAAAAAGCTTAATATTTAAATGGGACCTTACCAGCCAGATAGATAATGTGAATCTTGCTAAAGCTGGTGTCGAGTATCAGACAGATAAACTCTTTTATGAAAATATTGATCTTGTACCTGAAGTTGGTTCTAACGGTCAGCAAATAGTTCCTTTTAAACCTTTTATTCAGGGAATTGAATCCACTCAGCATGATCTTTTTGAACGAAAACCGCATAAGTTCAGTGCATATATGCAAGATAAGATTGAATTTGAAAGTTTAATAATTAATGTAGGTTTGCGGTTTGATTTATTTGATCCTCGCGGTAGAATTCCGATTGACAAAATAGATCCTAATATCTACAGCCCATTTAAGTTAGAACATATTTATCATGATCTTAACGGTGATGGTTT
>CAZUOC010000170.1:4902-5467 GCA_964622335.1 uncultured Ignavibacteriaceae bacterium | reverse complement strand
AGTTAAATCGAAACTGGGAGATCAAACTGAATTCTCCGTTATAATTTGAAATCTACTCCGAATTCTAAAGCACCATAACTCAAGGTTCCGAAACCAACCCTTCCGGTTAAAGCGAGATTAGGATTAATGAAATATCTTATACCGCCCTGCAAACCAAGCCATACACCTCCCTGGGAAGGAGTTGCATAGTTTCCTGCCGTACCACTGTAACTCACCGAGCCACCGTTGTAAGCAAGTACAAGCCCGCCGTATGGGTCAAGTTGGGAATACCCCTTTATTTCGAAGTGATAATTGCCTTGTGCACCAATAAAGATGTTTGTGTAAGTCCATTTGCCCCCATAATAAAATGCATTGCTGTAGCCCCAATATCTAAAAATTCCGCCAATACCGATCTTACCGAAATTTTCAACATTTAAAGCGTATTCATAATTACCTCCTAATTGAAAGGCAGAACCGAGAAAAGACAGTCCTATGGATGGACCCACATAATGATTATCAACTGTATATTGTGCTTTTAAGGAAGATTGAAAAGACAGAAGAACTATGACAACAAATATGGTATTAC
>CAZUOC010000170.1:0-4892 GCA_964622335.1 uncultured Ignavibacteriaceae bacterium | reverse complement strand
CAAATAATTTTTTTAACATCAAAAAATCCTTGATTATTAAAATTTCAATGGTAATAATAAACAAAAGAGACGTTTAACACTATGTATCCTTTTGTGAACTTTTCGTGATGAAAAGCGGGTTTGTTTTTATGATAATTCCTATGTAAAATTTCAAAAGGATTTATAAAATGAAAGCAAGAAAATTTTCTTTAATGGTAATTCCGTTGTTTTTACTTATATCTTATTTTTTTATAATACCTCCATTGGGAGGATCAAAAAATAAATCTGACATAGTTATGACCGACTCAATCCAAAATACTAAAGGAGATAAAATGGATACTAAGGTTGTTAAGAGTGAGGAGGAGTGGAAAAAAGAACTAACACCGGAACAATACTATGTATTAAGAGAAAAAGGAACCGAAAGAGCTTTTACAGGTAAGTATGATAAGTTTAATGAAAAAGGCGTTTACAAATGTGCAGCATGCGGTAATGTGCTTTTTAGTTCTGACTCAAAATACGATGCGGGCTGTGGCTGGCCAAGCTTCTGGATTCCACTTGCGGGAGATAAAATAATTTTAAAGAAGGATACAAGCTTTGGAATGGTAAGAACAGAAGTGCTTTGCGCAAAATGCGGCAGTCACCTAGGGCATGTATTTGATGATGGCCCGGAACCAACGGGACAGCGTTATTGTATTAATTCTGTTTCCCTCAAGTTTGAAAAAACTCCGGATACCAAATAATTCAACTGTGGGGTTCGCCTTCAAAAGCGAACCTCAAATAGTTTTTATAACACCCCCGAAAAAATCTTAATTGTTATTGTACGTAAGCTATCCAGTTTCCACCAACTCCAAAAACTTTAGAATCATCCCAGGTAGTAATTTTAATAGTAAAACCATCTCTTGAAACCGCAGTTGCTTCAACGTTATATCTTACATTGGTTGCTTTATCGGCATCAAGTGAAGAAACAGTTACTATAACCTCGGGTCTTGATTCGAATGGGTTGAGGAAATTTACTTCTAACGAAAATGTCCTTGGACCCGTGTTCTTGTCAAGAGTAAATCCCGAGTTATTTGTGTTTGCAGCATATTTGCCCGTTACAAATTTAGATTGAGAAAAAGTTGATGTGGATAGACCCAGGAGAAAAACAACAAAAATTGCAGAGATTAATTTTTTCATAACGCACTCAAATTTTTGTTTATAAAATTTTACTGGCAAATGAAAAATAACAGGATTGTTTTCCTTTTTCAATTAACAGAGTGTTATTAATTTTTTAGGAGTTTGTTTATTCTTTCTCTTTCATTTTTCCGGAGGCTGTCTACAATAAGCACATATGAATCTGTAATCCAGCGTAGTATTTCTTTAGAAGGGACAGATCCATCAATTATTACTGTATTCCAATGAGTTTTATTCATGTGATAACCCGGAAGAACCGAATCATATCTTTCTCTTAATTCAACAGCATTTTCGGGATCGCATTTCAAATTTATTCTTAAAGGAATTTCATCTAACTAAGCCAAAAGAAACATCTTTTCACATACTTTAAAAACCAGAGTGTCTTCATTAAAAGGAAAACCCTCCGTTACTTCCGGTTTGCCGAGACAAAATTTTCTTATTGATTCTATATCCATCTTGTTTATATTTGGCTTTTGATAGCACCAAAACAAAATATCATTATTAAAAGGATTAGTGAGTTTATCTTAATATTTATTTTATTAAATAGCTAACATCAAAATTTTTGATTATGGAGAAAGAATGAAAAACAAAGTAATATTTTATTTTTATGGTTTTATATCGAGCGCTGTTCTGCTTTTATTGATAGGTTTTGTATTAAATGATTCTGAAGAAGAATCTGACTTTCCGCAAGGTTACCGAATTATTTCTCCAAGAGTACCGGATAATCTCGATTTCTGCGGTGAAGAGGTCCCCCTAGAAAATTATGAGGTTTACGAAAGAATCGACCGAGAGCTTGTTGTTAATACATACTTTCACTCGGCAACCATTATTGAAATGAAGAGAGCGAACAGATGGTTTCCTGTGGTAGAACCGATTTTAAAAGCAAATGGAATACCCGATGATTTTAAATACCTTATGGTTGCAGAAAGTGGAATTTCAAATGCTGTGTCGCCTGCCGGGGCAAGCGGTTATTGGCAGTTTATAGAAGAGACAGCCTTAAAATATGGGCTGGAAGTGAACAGCGAGATAGATGAAAGATATAATTTAGAAAAATCAACAGAGGCTGCTTGCAGGTATTTACATGATGCAGATAGTTTATTCGGCAACTGGACTATGGTAGCGGCTTCTTATAATATGGGTTTTTTAAATACTCAAAAGCAGATTGAAAGACAGAAGGCAAACAATTATTATAATCTTGTTTTGAATAGTGAAACATCAAGATATATTGCGAGAATTGTGGCGATAAAGGAAATTATGACCCATCCCCCAAAGTATGGTTTCGATATAAAAGAGCAAGATCTTTATAACCAGATGCCGTATAAATTGGTACGGATCAGCGGTCCTGTTGATGATCTTGCGGATTTTGCATTTGGCTACGGGATAAATTATAAAACATTAAAATTGTACAATCCTTGGCTCAGAGATAATACATTAACAAATAAAGAGAGGAAAGTTTATTCGATAAAAATTCCAGTGGAAGGAAGTATAAAACTTATTAAGGAGTAAAAGAGACAGGTAATAAATTTATTTAGGAGAATTGCCGGCGTAAATAACTTGTGCCATTTTTTGAACAGCATCTCTTAGAAGATCCATTTGTTTTTTAAATTCGGATGTTTCCCGGATATTTGTGAAAAGTGGATCGAGCTCACCCCAGAGATAGAAGCGGAATCCGTCGTGAATTGCATTATCAAGATATTCCAACGCTTTTTGTTTATTGTTTTTTGCAGAATAGATTCTTGCGAGATCGTACGAATAGTTAAAATCTTCTGTCCCGTCTTTTAAGTCTTCCATATCGGTTTTAATCAGCCTTGAGAAAATCATATCTGCCTTAGGATCTTCTTCTTTTAAAAGGGTGAAGGCAAGATCGGGCGAAAAGGCTGCATCCGGTGAAGAAACATCTACTGCTGATTGGTAATACTCCCTTGCTTTAGAATAATTATTTGAAAACAGTTCAACATCCCCGAGGTCGGAAAGGATTCTTCTATCATTTGGGCTCTTATTATATCTTTCCAATAATATTTCCCTGATTTTATCCATTTGATTTGTAACTATATAAAGTTTGGTTAAATCTGAGTAAACAAAAGTGACCTCGGGTTGAAGTTCTATAGCTTTAAGAAGATACTTTTCCGCTTTTGTAAAATCACCTATTCCCTGGTAAACTAATCCAAGCATTCTGTAATTTGACGCTCTCAATACTTCAAGTGAAATACTTTTATCCAACCAGTATTTTGCTTCAGGATAGTTACCGATAAACCAGTAAATTGCGCCGAGGTTAGAAATAGCAACCGAAAAATTAGGATTTATTTCTATCGCTTTGAGATAATATTTTATAGCAGTTTGGTATTTACCGTTATATGCATAAGAAACACCCAAAGATTTATAAGGTTCGGCAATGTCGCTATCGAAATCTAAAGCGGTAAGACTCATTGCACGGGAAGAATCCAGCCAAGCCTTACCCATATCGAAATAAGCATAGCGCTGGGCGAAAGCATCTGCCAGACCCGAATATGCAAGGGCGTAGGTTGAATCCAGTGCAAGTGCTTTTCTGAAAAAATCCACAGCAGTTTTATTGTTTTCAACAGAATACCTGTAATAGAAGTCTTTTCCTCTTAAATACAAAGTGTATGCATCAACATTACTGGTACTTTTATGATCGATTCTTTGTTTTTCCGTTGTGCTGAGGCGAGCCTTAAGCTGTTCTGCAATTTTCTGTGCAACATCGCTTTGAATCTGGAATATATCTTTTAATTCACGGTCATAAGTTGCGGACCATATTTCATTATCCTGTGGTGCATCTATTAATTGTGATACGATTCGTACTCTGTTGCCGCTTCTTCGTACACTTCCCTCAAGTAAATTTTCAACTCCAAGTTCGCGAGCGATTTCCCGGGCAGTCTTTGGTGAGTTTTTATATTTAAGGACAGATGTACGCGACACAACTTTCAGGTCGCTGATTTTTGAAAGCTGGGTTAAAATATCTTCCGTAACACCGTCGCAGAAATATTCATCTTCTTTGGAGTCACTGAAATTCTGAAATGGCAAAACAGCAATTGATTTTTCAACCACATGAATTGGTTCGTCAGACAGAGCTTTAATTCTGTATATAAGTAAAAAAGCAAAAAGAATAACCATAAGAGAATCGAAGATGATTTCACCGATCCTGAATTTTTGTTTTCCAACCTCACCATGGAACCATGCCCCGACTAACGTAATTGGGAGACCGCATAGAGAAGCAAAAACAACAGTATCGAAAAGTATTTGGGGGAAGTCATACTTGTTTCCTAAAATATTGATTGCACCAAAAGCAGTTAAAGATGTGCTTACATGGATGGCAAGCCATTTAAATATTTTGCGGTCTCTAAGCTTTTGTGAGAAATTCTTTATCATGACTGCTATTAGTTTAGTATCATTTCTTTTGTATACCAATCTTTTAAAAATATTTTATCAAGAGAGTATTCATAAACGTTTACAGGTAATTAAACAAATTTTGGTGTAAAAAACAGGGGGGACAAAAACAAAGCCTATTGATTTTTAGAAACCAATTAACAAAGTTATGGGAGATTTTTTAAGTCCAGTAAAAATCCTTATTTGCACAAAATTATTACGCAATAAACTTTATGAATAAATGAAAAGATTACCACTTCAGAAATATGCAAAGACAATGGGATATGCATTCTCAAATTATATAGCAAAGGATAATATTTATCCATTTTATGCTTCATTTAAAGTAACACATAATT
>CAZUOC010000169.1:0-5475 GCA_964622335.1 uncultured Ignavibacteriaceae bacterium | reverse complement strand
TAAATCACTGCAACGAAATAATTTTGAAACATATTATAGCTCAACAATACTTCAGGTTAGGTGACAACAATTCTGCTCTTGCTTTATGTAATGAAATCTTAAATATAAAAGATTTAACCAATTACGAATTGGATAAGTTGGGGGGCAGATTGGACAGAGTAAAATCACTTAAAAGAGAACTTTCCATCCATTAATTTGCCAAAAGCAAATTTCCATAATATAATAGGACTTTACCTATTCAAATAAAAAAGTTAAATTAAAGGTGAATTGAAGAAATTGGAATTTTAGAATTAAGGTAGCAAAAGGAAGTACGACAAATTATGACAATGAGTGATCCCAAAAGCACAAAAATGCTTGAAGAACTTTTGATGGTTTGCAGGAAAAATCTGCCTTCCATTAATGAAAACCTGATTATCAAAAGTTTTGAGTTTTCGATCGAAGCACACAAGAATGATCTTCGTGCATCGGGTGAACCATATTTTATTCATCCTTACCATGTTGCATTAATTGTTGCTGAAGAACTTCCCTTGGATGATATAACAGTTGTCAGTGCTTTACTTCACGATGTTGCTGAAGATACAGAATTCAGTATAAGTCTTTTGTCAAAAGAATTCGGAAGTTCTGTTGCAGAAATTGTCGACGGTGTAACAAAGATAAGCGGAATATTTAAAGGACAAGAAATTACTAAAGCTGAAAATTACCGCAAGCTTCTTCTTTCGATGGTTAAAGATGTTAGAGTTATACTTGTAAAGTTTGCAGACCGCCTTCACAATATGAGAACACTTGAATATGTAAATCCTGAAAAGCAAAGAAGAATTGCTGAGGAAACTCTGGAAATATATGCTCCGTTTGCTCACCGTTTTGGTTTGGGACGCGTTAAATGGGAACTTGAAGATTTATCTTTTAAATATCTTAACCGTGATGTTTATGAAGATCTCGTAAGAAAAGTAAAAGCAAAGAGAAAAGAGAGAGAATTTTATATAAAGAAATTCAGTGATCCGATTATTCAAAAGCTTGATGAGTATAAGCTCAAATATGATATAAGCGGAAGACCGAAACATCTTTACAGTATTTACAGAAAAATGGTAAGAAGAAATAAACCCTTTGAAGAAATTTATGATCTTTTTGCGATCAGAGTAATATTGGATACTGACAATACTTATGATTGTTATACAACTCTTGGAATCGTAAACCAGATTTATCTTCCAGTTCCTGATAGATTTAAAGATTACATTTCTATACCCAAAACAAATAATTATCAATCAATTCATACTACAGTTGTGGGACCTGAAGGAAGACTTGTTGAAATTCAGATTAGAACAAAAAAAATGCACGAGGTTGCCGAAAGAGGTGTTGCTGCTCACTGGAGATATAAAGAAAATAAAACTGCAAGTGAAAAAGATCTTGAGAACTGGGTAAACTGGATAAGAGATATTTTTGAGAATGCTTCAAAAGATGAAGCACGAAAAGATTTGATGGAAAGTTTTAAACTAAATCTCTACCAGGACGAGATTTATGTTTTTACTCCAAAAGGAGATTTAAGAAGGCTTCCTGTTGATTCGACTCCTGTTGATTTTGCTTTTGAGATTCACAGTAAAGTTGGCTATCACTGCATCGGAGCAAAAGTAAACGGAAAGATAGTCCCTCTTGATACAGTTCTTCACAGCGGCGACCAATTGGAGATAATAACTTCCAAAACGCAGCACCCGAATAAAAACTGGATAAAATTTGTAACTACTCATAAAGCAAAAATTGCTATAAGAAAATGGATGAAGAAGGAGGAAGATGAGATAGTTAATTCCGGTAAAGAGATCTGGGAAAAGAAAATTAAGAAATTCAAATTAACTTTTACTCAACAGGATTTAGACAGGCTTGCAGTTAGTTTAAAATTTGATAGTCCACGTCATATGTTTAGAACGATTGCACAGGGAAAAGCAAATGTCGATGAGATTTTAACTGCCACTAAGGAAAAAGAGAAAAAAGAAAAAGTATCGGTACTTGAGTTTGATACATTTGCAGATTCGGCGCGGAGCAATGCGGGTGGAGTTTTGGTTGAAGGAATTGATTCGAATATTATGTATTCGTATGCAAAATGCTGTAACCCCATCCCCGGTGACCCGATCATTGGCTATATTACTGTTGGAGAAGGGATAAAAATTCACCGCAAAACATGCAATAATTTACTCCGTTTATCTGAAATGGATACAAGTAAATTGCTTCCGGTACAATGGCCTGAAACAGAGGGCTCGCTTTTTGTTGCGGGACTTACGGTGATGGGAGAGGATTCACCAGGTCTTCTTAACGATATATCTCATGCTGTCGTTGCTTATCAGAACACAAATATCAAATCAATAAATATAAGTACCTCCGATTCTGCTTTTGAGGGTAGTGTGACTATTTACGTTCATAATTTAAGTCATCTTTCAAAGGTTGTTGATAGATTAAAAAAGATTAAAGGTGTTTATTCTGTAGAAAGATTCGATGGTTCTTAAGGTCAAATATATTTAGGATAATTAGCTGGAAACAAGAATATTAGCAATAGACTACGGTGAGAAAAGAATTGGTCTCGCTTTGAGTGATCCTCTTAAAATATTTGCATATCCTTTTAAAACTCTCCCTAACAATAATAATTTTTTAACTGATCTGAATAAGATTATTCAGCAGGAAAGCATATCTAAAATTATTATCGGCATACCTGGTTCCGAAAATTCAAGAACAGAAAATATCAGGTCACAAATTTTATCATTAAAAAATCAGGTGGAAAATAAATTTCATCTTAAAGTAATTTTATGGGATGAAGCATACACTTCTGCACTAGCAAATGAGAGAATAATACTATCTGTTCCCAAAAAATCTAAGCGAAAAGATAAAGGGCTTTTAGACAGACATGCTGCATCAATTATATTACAGGAGTATCTTGTCAGCATTGCAAGCGAAAGAACAAAATGAAATTTATTGCTACATTATAGTAAAACTAATTGACTATTAAAGATGTAGCGTATATTTTGCAGTAACAAAAATTATCATTGGGAGCACTTTATGACACTTGATGCACTCGGGATGATAGAGACAAAAGGTCTTGTTGGTGCTATTGAAGCTGCCGACGCGATGGTTAAAGCAGCCAAAGTTGAATTGCTTGGCAAGGAAACAATTGGTGGTGGATATGTAACGGTTATGGTCAGAGGCGATGTGGGAGCAGTTAAGGCTGCTACCGATGCCGGAGGCGCGGCTGCTCAAAGAGTAGGAGAATTGATTTCAGTTCATGTAATACCTCGTCCTCATTCCGAGGTTGAAGCTTTACTTCCAAAGAGAAAATAGTTTATGCCAAAGGCACTTGGGTTAGTTGAAACCCGGGGTCTTGTTGCTGCTATTGAAGCCGCCGATGCTATGGTTAAAGCGGCTAATGTAACTCTTGTCGGTAAAGAAACAACAAACCCCGCTTTGATAACAATAAAGATTGTTGGAGAAACTGCAGCAGTTCAGTCAGCAGTTGATGCTGGTTCTGCTGCTGCTAAGCGAATCGGGGTACTCGTTTCTACTCATATAATCCCTCAACCGGATGATCAGATGACCATACTTCTTCCTGAAATAAAAGATAGTCCTGAAAGAAAACCAAGAAGAGTTGAAAAAGAAATTCCTGAGAAAAAAGAGGAAGTCGTAACGCCGGTAGTTAAAGCAGTTCTGCAGGAAGAAGTAAAAAGAGAAAAGACAAAAGAAATCAAGGAAAAAAAGGAAGAGATAAAAGAAGAAACAAAACATTCTGATGAAGTAAGTGATACGATATCAAGGTTAAGGAAAGAAGCTCTTGGAATAGAGGAAAAAGCAGAAAAGAAAGGGAAAGAACACCCCAAAACATCTTCATCAAAAAAGGCAAAAATTAAAATGGAAGAGGTAGAAATATTAAACGTACATCAATTAAGAAGATTTGCGAGGGGAGTTGAAGGTTTTCCAATCCAGGGAAGAGAAATTTCGAGAGCAAACAGGAAGGAACTTCTTGATTACTTCAAGAAATTTATTTCAAAATAATTTGTAAATACATCAGGATTTTTTTTACGACTCCACTTGTAGTGGAGTTTTTTTGTTTTCAATTTAGATTATATTTGTACAGTGAAGAAAAATATTCATATAGTCGTCATATCTCTGCTTTTTTCGATTATTCTTTGGGGATCCATTTCGCTATCAAAGGATTATTATATAACCGTACATTTTCCTATTAAAATAGTTAACTTCCGCGAGGGTTATACATCTGGAACAAAACTTCCTACTAAAATATCCGCAAAAATAAAAGGCACAGGCTGGAAACTATTGTCTCTCAGTCTCGGATCAGAATCTGAATATCTTGTTTCTGTTGGCGGGGACACTGGAAGGAAATATATTAATCTTTATAATTCATTATCAGAAAATCAATGGCTTGCTTCAGATATGGAAGTAATTGACCTGATTCCCGACACACTCTCGGTTCGCATTGAAAAAATAGGCAGAAAAAAAATTAAAATAGATCCTGTACTTACTCTGGATTTCAAGGGAGGATATGGTTTGGCTGAAGATATTCAAATAAATCCTGAGTCTACTTATGTTTCCGGTCCTGTTAGTTATTTGAAGAAATTAACCTCAATACCTACTGAAAGAAAGATTTTATCAGATCTTGATTCTAAAATTGTAGATCATGTTAGTTTAAGGAATATAAGGGGAATGTCTTATGCTCAGAATGTAGTAACCATTTATCTTGATGTTCAGAAAATTGTAGACAAAAATTTTGATAACATTCCTGTTTCCGTTCTTGATTTGCCAAGTGACAGGGAAGTAGTTCTTCTTCCGAACAGGATTAGTATAGGTGTTCATGGAGGAGTAAACGTACTTGGAAAGCTGAATGAAGAGCAGTTCAAAGCTTATGTTTATTACAGGGATGTTGTACTCGATACTCTTGGCAGTGTTGTCCCCCAGGTTGAGCTTCCTCAGAATACTTCAATAATGTATGTTAAGCCGGAGAGATTGAGATATATAATAAAAAAATATAAATAAAGAAAATCTGCATGTTTATTAGTTTTGAAGGAATTGATTTTTGTGGAAAGTCTACCCAGATAGAACTTCTGAAAAAATATCTGCTTAAAAAAAACAAAAAGGTAGAAATAATAAGAGAACCCGGCGGAACGGAAATCTCAGAAAAAGTAAGAGAGATTCTTCTTGATAAAAAACACTACCATATGTTTATGGAAGCTGAAATCTTTCTTTTTTCTGCAAGCAGGGCACAATTAGTTAGGGAAAAAATCCGACCATGTTTGGAAAAAGGAATCTATGTAATTTCGGATAGGTTCCATGATTCAACTACGGCTTACCAGGGTTTTGGAAGAGGAATCGATCCCGAAACTGTTAAGCACATTAATAACCTTGCGATAGGAAACACAATACCAGATATAACTTTTATAATTGATATTCCGGTCCGGGTTGCTGAGCAAAGGAAAAATCAAAAACATA
>CAZUOC010000168.1:0-5486 GCA_964622335.1 uncultured Ignavibacteriaceae bacterium | reverse complement strand
CTTCGGGACATTTGTATGTATGGAGTTGTGTATGGAGTAGTCAAAATCCTTTTAATTTTGGCTGAATTGTAAGGAGTCCCGATTATTTGTAATCAGCCGGTCGGCGGTTCAAATCCGTCCGCCAGCTCGATTTTGGTTAAAAATCAAGACTTTTCGTTTGATTTTTTTACCCACTTTCGAATTTTAACCTAATTCTCACTATACACTTTTCACTAACAGAATCAGGAGGTCATCTAATGTACATTGGGAAAAGAAAAGGTGGGATTTATTATATCAAGTTTTTTGATGAATCCAAACGTAAAATTCGTCGCATATCAACCGGAACACGAAACCAAATGCTCTGAAGTCAGAAAGAACAAAAAAACAAAATTGATCAAAAAAGAAACCTGACCGCCGAACGGTTCTTGATAATTTAGGTTTTGGGCGTTTGTATTTTCATTTGGCATTTTGTTCAAGGGAGTTTTTGGTTGTAAAAAAATCCTTGAATCAACGTTTAGGGTAAAGTTAAAGGATTTTAATTATTTTTATCTGAAGTAAACTGATTAAGTATCAGTAATTCAATTCTTCGAAGTAGTTTTTTGGAAATCTATTCATATAAATCATTCAGGTTAGCATTAGCTACTTCGATAAAAAGCTGAGCTACTTTATTAGTAACGGCATTAAAATATCTTTCACCCTTTTCCTTTGTCGCCTTCGCGGGATTACCTATACCTGTATCTTCTGTAACTTTTGCCCATTTGCGTTCTGTCCAGGCCCATCCCTCCTTGATTCCGTCAATCTTTATCTTTTTTTCTGTTCCGGGACCTGCTTGAGAAAGAGGTAAAACTAAGCTAGAAGTTAAATATAATAGCAAACTTGTTTCCATTTCATCTGCATGATCACCGGGGTTCTCAAAATACTTTTGTTTGTCAAAGGAATTATACCAGTTGCAAGAGCTTAAAAACATTTTTGGAAATTTTAATCCGAGTTCCCTTTGAATTTGTTTGAAATCATTTCCACCGTGACTATTCAGTATAATTAATTTATATATTCTTTGCCGGTTCAAAACCTCGATAACATCATTTAATATAAAAAACTGTGTACTTGGATTAATATTCAAATCTAGTTTCACATCAGTCTGGCCAGTATTAACGCCATAAGGAACAGTGGGTAAAACTATAATTTTTGCCCCTTTAATATAAGCTTTTTCAGCTGCAGCGTTTGCAATGAGATCTGCTTCTATTACATCCGTAGAATATGGTAAATGATAATTATGTGCTTCCGTCGCTCCCCAAGGCAAAATAGCAAGTTCTATTTTACGTTCTTTAATATCTTTCCAGTTACACTCGGATAATAAATAAGGTCGCATTTTTTAAACCTCTTAAAATTAAAGCTAAAAAAAGAAAAACACGATAATTAATTAAATTGATAATCTAAAATGTGCTTTGCCTTGCTCAATTAAAAATAAGACACTATATACAAAAAATCTTTTTTTCCTTGCATTTTTAAAAATGAATTTTTATGTTACCGATAACTGTTAACGCTAACATAATTTTGAATAGACTATGAGAAAATTTTTTACCGGTTTATTATCAAAATATATAATGTTATTAATCCTTTTTTCAGCATTTCAGCTAATATCAAAAGATAGAAATTTTTTCGAACAAACCTTTAATGAAAATTGGGATATTTTTTCTTCTGAAAAAATAAATGACAATGACAGCCTGGTTTCTACATCCCGTTTTAGTATAAGCGAATCTTACAAAACAGACATACCCAAAACTGTTTTTGCTGCTTTGGTTGAGAACGGTGTGTATAAAGATCCGTATTTTGGCGAAAATTTATTAAACATTTCTGCTGAACCGTTTCAACATCCGTGGTGGTACAGGAAAGAATTTAATATCGATGAAGTTGGTAAAAATATTAATGATCAGCTAACTCTTGAGGGCGTAAATTATAAAGCTGATCTATGGATAAATGGGAAAAAGGTTGCCGGCAATGATAAAATAGAAGGTGTCTTTGGCAGATTTAGCTTTGACCTGACAAACTTTATCGTAAAAGGGAAGAATGTTATTGCGATTAAAGTATTTCCCCCTAAATGGGGAGACCTAACTCTTGGATTTGTAGATTGGAATCCTTCACCTCCTGATAAAAATATGGGACTTTGGCGGGGCATAGAATTAAAGAAAACCGGAATAGTTTCTTTGGATAATATCTTTGTTAAAACCAGGATTAATAAAAGAACTTTAGACGAAGCCGAATTGACTATCACAGGCAAACTAACTAATTACTCGAATAGCAAAGTAACAGTTGAAGTTAAAGGTTCAATTGATAAGGATAGAAATTTTTCTAAATATGTTTTACTTAAGCCTAACAGTGAATCAGAATTTGAGATTTCTCCGGAAGACAATAATAGTTTGAAAATTTCAAATCCGCATTTATGGTGGCCAAACAATTTAGGTGATCCATATCTATATACTTTGTCTATACAAGCCAATGTTGGTGAAAAAATTTCCGATAAACAGAATGTTAGATTCGGAATACGAGAAGTTGAAGATTATATCAATGAGACAGGTAATAGGGGGTACAAAATTAATGGAAAAAAAATAGTGATTAAAGGTGCTGGCTGGGTTGATGATTTAATGTTGAACGATAGCGATGAAAAAGTTATAGACCAGGTTAAATATGCCAAGCATATGAATTTAAACGCTTTAAGATGCGAAGGGTTCTGGGGAAGGGATGAAACTTTATTTAATGCGGCTGACGAAAACGGTATATTAATAATGATTGGCTGGAGTTGTCAATGGGATTGGACAGGGTATTGTGGAAGAGAAGAGACTAAATATTCCTGTGTATCCACCCCAAAAGATATTGAACTTCAATCAAGTGGATTCAATGACCAGGTAAAGTGGTTAAGAAATCATCCGAGTATTTTTGTTTGGGCTTTAGGCAGTGACAAATATCCTAATCCGGAATTAATGAAAAAGATGACCAAGTATTTAGATAAATCGGATCCAACACGTCCGAGATTAATCTCGACTGCTTGGATTGAAGTGACAAAAGAAGAAAATGCAGATAATATTTACGAAGACTCAAGAGTAAAAATGTTAGGTCCTTATGCTTACGAACCTCCTGTCTATTGGTATACAGACACAACACATGGTGGAGCCTATGGTTTTAATACTGAAACTGGCCCTGGACCACAGGTTCCGCCTCTTGAGAGTCTAAAAAAAATGTTACCCAAAGCAGATTTGTGGCCTATAGATAGTGTTTGGGATTTTCATTGTGGAAGAAATGAATTTAATAGTTTAGACAATTTTGTAAAAATATTTAACAATAGATATGGAGAAGCTTCTTCAGTAGAAGAATTTGCTATGAAATGTCAAATGTCAAACTATGAAACTATGCGTCCTATGTTTGAATCGTTTGGTGTTAATAAGTCTAATTCCACGGGGGTTATTCAATGGATGTATAATTCTGCCTGGCCGGAAATGTACTGGCAGTTGTTTGATTATTATTTAATGCCGAATGGTGCTTTCTACGGTGCAATGAAAGGTTGTCAACCATTAAATTTAGTGTATAATTATAAAGATAAAGATATTTATCTCGTGAACGATTATTATCAAAGTTTTAACAATCTAAAAGCAAATGTTAAAATCCTTAATGAAAATTCTGACATTGTTTATGAGAAGGAAAAAGAAGTATCAATAAATGAGAATACTTCGAATAAAATAATAGATTTGTCTGTATTAAAAGATAATTCGGAATTATTTTTTATCTACTTAGAATTAAAAAATGCATCAGATAAACTGATCAGCGATAATTTTTACTGGATATCTTCGAAACAAGATAGTTTGGATTTTGAAAACTCCGAATGGTTTTATACTCCTATGAAATCTTATGCTGATTTTAAGGAAATTAATAATTTGCCTAAAGCTGAAATTAGTTATACTAAAAAGTTAATTAGTAACGGTAATGAACAAAGTGTTGAAGCTACATTAGAGAATACTTCTGATAAGATCGCATTTTTTATTGAGCTGAAAGTAGTCGACGAAAAAACAGGACAATCTTTTCTTCCTGCTTTTTGGACGGATAATTATGTATCCCTGTTACCGCATTCAAAGAAAATTATTAAAGGTACTTTCCAGATTTCATCTGGTAAAGAAAAACCTAAACTAATTGTTAATGGTTGGAATGTCATTCATAAATAATAAAGTAATCCAATGAAAAGAAATTATTTTATTGTAGCGCTGATATTTATCATCTTTTTTGTAATATCATTTCTTACAAATATAATTGGACCCATTATACCTGATATAATTAAGAGTTTTGATCTTAGTTACTTTATGGTAGCCTTTCTTCCCTTTTCATTTTTTATCGCTTATATAATGTCTATCCCAGCGGGAATGCTCATTGAAAAATATAATGAAAAAATAATTATGGTCGCTGCCTTTTTAGTAGCTGCTGTCGGTGCGTTCTTTTTTGCTCTCGTGCCCGTTTATGTAGTTTCAATAATTTCTTTATTTCTTATTGGTTTTGGTATGGCAATGCTGCAGGTAGCTATAAATCCGCTATTAAGAACTGCAGGGGGAGAAGAGCATTTTGCTTTTAACTCTGTATTTGCTCAGTTGTTTTTTGGTGCTGCTTCTTTTCTTAGCCCACAGCTTTATTCTTATCTAGTAAGTAATTTGAAAAACGGTAATTCGAATGAGAATGTGCTTTTATCGACTTTAGCACCCCTAGTTCCTCAGGAACTTCCCTGGGTATCGTTGTATTGGATTTTTGCAGTAGTATCGATATTAATGGTTATTATAATTGCATTAATCAAATTGCCGAAAGTAGAACTTAAAGAAGATGAACGAACAGGTGCATGGAGTACAATTAAAGAATTATTTAAGAATAAAATTGTAATTTTATTTTTTATTGGGATATTCGCATATGTAGGAACCGAACAGGGAATAGCAAATTGGATTTCAGAATTTTTGTCAAAGTATCATGGATTTGATCCGCAGACCACCGGTGCTGATACTGTTTCTTACTATTGGGGACTATTAACAGTTGGATGTGTTTTAGGACTAATTCTCTTAAAACTTTTTGACAGTAAATTAGTATTAAGAGTTTTCACAATTGCTGCGATGATTTGTTTAGCAATTGCACTATTCTCTGAAGGAAGTACACCCTTATATTTTTTCCCGGCAACAGGATTTTTTCTTTCTGTGATGTGGTCGGTTGTTTTTTCATTGGGTCTAAATTCTTTGGATAAACATCACGGTTCCTTCTCGGGCATTTTGTGTACAGGGATAATCGGGGGAGCAATTGTTCCTCTTATTATCGGATTTATCTCCGATTTTATTGGATTAAGATTAGGAATGTTATTCATATTTTTAACATTAGGATATATATTTAGTATAAGCATCTGGGCAAACCCTCTTATAAAAAATGAAACTATTTTTAACAAAGCAAGTTTAGAAAATAAATCTTGAAAAACTATTGAAAGGAAAGATGGA
>CAZUOC010000167.1:0-5494 GCA_964622335.1 uncultured Ignavibacteriaceae bacterium | reverse complement strand
ATCTTACTGAGTTTGATCTTTCAAGAATGTTTTTTTAATCCTTCTGAAACATTGCCCGGCAAATCTCTTTTCTTCCAGTCTTTTTTACTAACACAAACATGAACTGTTCTAACTTTGTCGGTAACTTCCCCTTTTTCATTTTTACACTCATAATGCAGTTCAAAAGAAGAAGATTTAAGTTGTTCAACTTTTATATCGACTGTCACTGTTTGACCATATTTTAAAGGTCTATGATAAGATGCCTCGCTCTTGATGATCGGCATTATATAATTATCATTGTTCCAAAAATCTTCTCCAAGGTCAAAAGTTGAGATCATTTCTTCGTAAGCAGAATGACAGAGCTCATAAACCCTGGCAAAAAATAAAATACCTGCTACATCACAATCATGAAAATTAATTTTCCTTTTATATGTGAACATATTACTACCGGGTTTTGTTATTAAAAATTACTGGCATTAATTTACTCAAGATTTTTTTTAGTTCTAAAAATTAAAATCCTAAATATTGAACACCTACGGTGTTCTGGAATGGCTGGTTTTGATAAATCTTCTACAAACATAGAATCCCTAATGGGATTCCTAGGAAAAAGTCCCGTAGGGACTTAATGTTTGTAAAATCAAAAAGTTTGTAGAATTAAGGAACCCCATAGGGGTTCAACATTTTTTATTACTTTTAGCATTTTATAAAATCCTGAAGTATAATCTGAGCATTTGGGAACTATATTTAGTATTTTTTTACAACAAAAAATAAGATTACATTAAAGCATAAATTCTTCCGGGAGATTATAATGAGTTCAATTAAAAAAGTTGCAATTTTAGGTGGCGGGAATATCGGTCTTTCCATTGCACGCGGTTTAATAAAAGATAAAAGATTTTCTGCATCTAATATTTATATAACAAGAAGAAATCCTTCCGCTCTTTCCGATCTGTCAAAAAAAGGATTTAGGGTATCCACGAATAATAACGAGGCAGTAAAAAATTCTGAAATAATTATCATTGCGGTTCAGCCACAGCAGTTAAATGATCTTCTGACAGGAATAAAGAAAAATCTTAAAGCTGGGAAGCATATAATAATTTCAATTGTCTCTGGAGCTAGTATTAATGCCATAAAGAAAATTACCGGGGAAAATATAGAAGTTATACGCGCAATGCCTAACACTGCAATTGCCATCCAGGAATCAATGACCTGTTTATGCGGTTCAGATAAAAAGAATTCATCGTTAAAGATTGCTAAAGAAATTTTTGATTCGGTAGGTACGACTTTAGTTATAGATGAAGACCTGATGGTTCCGGCTACTGCATTATGCGCCTGTGGAATTGCATTCTTTCTAAGAGCAGTAAGAGCAGCATCTCAGGGCGGAATTGAAATCGGTTTCCACTCGGAAGAAGCTTTACTTATGGCTGCGCAAACTGCTAAAGGTGCTGCCAGTTTATTATTAAGCATGGAAGACCATCCGGAAAAAGAAGTCGACAAAGTTACTACTCCGAGAGGCTGTACAATTGCAGGATTAAATCAAATGGAACATAGCGGTTTCAGTTCTGCAATGATTAAGGGAATCGTTAGTTCGGCAGATAAAGCTGCTTTGCTTTATAAAGTGGACTAGTTTTTCAGGATTTCATAAACTAAATTGTTTTCAAAATCATTTTGGTGGTATTACAGAATACTTAATTTTTAAAAGAAAAATAGGTGGGTTTGAATTCTTTAATTAATATTTAAGACAATTCAATAGTAAATATTTCCAATTAGCCTCGAAATTTCTAATTAAATAGTCTCAAAATAGTAAACTATCTTAAAAACAATAGTTATATGATACTATTTATTTTAACATTGTTGGCGTAGCTTTTGCCGTATAGAGGTGGAAACGATAATTCCCCTCTAATAAGCTTCAAAATTCGTTATCCCTTAACAGTTCAGAATTAAAGGGCTGAATTGCTATTTAATGGTTGATATTCAATCATATATTTACCCTCGGGAAAGAGTATAGGTAATGGGTACGAAAACAGCAAGTAACATTTCAGAGGAGTTATTAGAAATAAATATTAAAGTCAATTCCGCGAATAACCCCAGCAAACTTGATTCTTCAAAGAATAACAAATTGTCCATAAAAACCAAAAATAATTCGCCAATCATCAAGAATAAAAACGACATTCTATTGGAAAGCGAAGAAATGCTTTGGGCATCGCTCGATGGGTTTTGTATTGTCAATAGAGAAAGAAAAATAATTTATGTGAATGATATTCTTTGTGATATACTTGGATATTCGAGAAATGAATTATTAGGCAAAAATATCATTGACTTTGAAGATAAACAGAACTCTTCGGAAATACATTTTCGTTTTCAAAACGTTGACAAAAAGAGATATGACAGATTCAAGACTTCAATATTGAGGAAAGATAATAAAGTACGTCGTGTAGAAATTTGTATGACATTCTCTGTAAAAAACAATGGTGAATTCATTTTATCAATCAGAGATATTAGTGATTGTATGAAGACAGAAATTAAATTTAGTGAAAGTGAACGACGATATCAGACATTGGCAGCAATTTCCCCTGTTGGTATATTCCACACTGATGCAGAAGGAAAAACTACTTATGTAAATTCAAGGTGGTGTGAAATTTCAGGATTATCCTTCAAAGAAGCATTAGGAGATGGCTGGCTTAATGCAGTCCATCCCGAAGATCGTATGAAACTGTCAGAGGGTTGGAAAAAATCCGTTAATTCTCTCGCTGATTCTATGACTGATTATCGTTTTTTGCGCAACGACGGTTCTATTGCGTGGGTAATGGGCAAAGCGGTTCCTGAAACTAATCTATCCAATCAGATCATCGGATATATAGGAACCATTGTAGATATCACAGAGCGTAAACAGGTTGAAGAAGCATTACGGCGAGAACAAATTTTACTTCGAACCTTAATAGACAACCTTCCCGATGTAATCTATATTAAGGACAAATCATGTAAAAAGGTTGTAGCTAATTTAGCAGACGTTCACAACATGGGTTTCCAAAATGAATCTGATGTACTTGGTAAGGATGACTTTGATCTTTTCCCAAAAGAAATTGCTGAAAAGTTTTTTAAAGACGATCAGTCCGTATTACAGTCTGGCATTCCAATATTGAATAGGGAGGAACTACTGACAGATTCTCGTGACAATCAGAAATGGCTTCTCACCTCAAAAGTTCCGCTTCGTGATGAAAATGGACTTATTTCCGGTTTGGTTGGAGTTGGTCATGATATTACTGAGAAAAAGAGAGTAGATGAGAAAATAAAGAAAAATGAACATTTATTAATCGCATCTCAAAGAATTGCAAAACTTGGTCATTATACTCTTGATATATTAAGTGGTACTTGGGAAAGTAGTGAAATATTAAATGAGATATTTGGGATTGACGAAAAATACCAGACAACTATAGAAGGGTGGCTGCAAATCATACATCCCGATTATAAAGAAAAAATGAAAGCATATCTTACTAATGAAGTGTTGGTTAATCACAATCCTTTTGATTCTGAGTATCCCATCATACGAATTTCAGATGGAGAGAAAAGATGGATACATAGCGTGGGCGAACTTGTTTTTAACAAAAAAGGTGATCCGGTTCAAATAATAGGTACTTGTCAGGATATAACCGACAGAAAAAAAACTGAAAAAGAATTACGTGAAAGTGAAGAACGGTTCCGTACTTTATATGAGAAAAGTACCATGGGTATTTACAGAACTACACCAAACGGCGAAATTTTGTTAGCTAACCCGGCATTGCTTAAAATTTTAGGTTTCTCATCTTTCGATGAGCTCTTGGATAGAGATTTATCTAAAGAAGGATTTGAAACTTCAGATGAACGAACCCGCTTTATTGAAAAGATGGAAAAAGATGGGGAAATAAAAGGATTAGAAACTAGATGGAGAAAAAAGGATAGAACATTTGTCTACATAAATGAAAGTGCACGGGCTATACGTGATTCAAATGGAAAAACACGTTATTACGATGGAGTTGTTGAAGACATCACAGAGAGAAAGGAAGCTGAAACTGCATTACGTACAAGTCAGAATCAGCTTTCTAACGCATTGGAAATTGCACAGCTTGGTCCTTGGGAGTATGATGTATTAAATGACCAATTTACTTTTAATGATCAATTCTATAAACTTTTCCGTACTAATGCACAGCAGGTTGGTGGATATAATATGTCATCTGCCGATTATTCAAATCGTTTTGTTTATCCAGATGATATCCATATGGTTGGGAAAGAAATTAAAAGTGCAATTGAAACTACTGACCCTAATTTCAGTACGCAACTGGAACATAGAATTATCTATGCTGATGGAGAAACAGGTTACATCACGGTTCGTATTTTTGTTATAAAAGATAGCCATGGACATACAATAAAAACTTATGGAGTAAATCAGGACATAACTGAACGTAAACTAACTGAAAATAAAATCAAACAATCTGAACGGGAATATCGTACGTTGTTTGATAATGCTCACGATGCTATCCTCGTTTTAGATCCTGAAAATGACATTGTATTAGAAGTAAATGAAAAAGCTTGCGAGTTATATGGCTTTCTTAAGTCAGAATTTATAGGAATGTCATTAGAAAAAATATCAAAAAATGTCAGTGAAGAAAAAGAAAAAATACAAACAACATTAACAGAAGGATACCTTAATAATTCTGAAAGTGTACAGCGTACAAAACAGGGTGAAGAAATATTTATTGAGATAAATGCATCGGTAATAGAATATAAAGGTAAAAAAGCTATTCTTAGTCTTAATCATGATATTACCCAACGAAAAAAAGCCGAAGCAAATACTCTAAAACTATCAAAAGCCGTTGTGCAAAGCCCGGTAAGTATTGTTATTACGGACGATAAAGGCAATATCGAGTATGTAAATCCGATGTTCACTAAAGTTACGGGATATACTTTAGACGAAGTGCTAAACCAACATACGCGTGTGTTAAAATCAGGTCACCATCCAAAAGAATTTTATGTGAATCTTTGGGATACAATTTTATCCGGGAAAGATTTTGTTAGTGAAATGTACAACAAAAAGAAAAATGGGGAATTTTACTGGGAGAATGTATATATATCTCCAATAATAAATGAAAATGGAAATATCACCCATTTTGTTGCTGTGAAAGAAGATATTACAGAAAAGAAAAAAAATATTGAAGAGCTTATAAAAGCCAAAGAAAAAGCAGAAGAGATGAGCCGCCTGAAATCAAACTTTCTCGCAAATATGAGCCACGAATTACGCACACCACTCGTTGGTATAACAGGTTTCTCTGAATTTCTTTGTAATGATCTTACCGATCCGGGATTAAAGGAAATGGCACAATCTATTTATGATTCAAGCAAAAGATTATCTGAAACTCTTAACATGATACTTGATCTTTCAAAAATTGAAACTGATAATACTGAACTTATCCATGAAACGTTTGACGCTGCCGCCACTTCTTTAGAAATTGTAAATTCTTTCAAAGAGTTCGCAAATAAAAAA
>CAZUOC010000166.1:0-5505 GCA_964622335.1 uncultured Ignavibacteriaceae bacterium | reverse complement strand
ATATCTCTTTGAAGCAAACCGCAGGATCAGGGAACAGTTGAGTGAATTGTATGCATAAAATTTGTCACCCTGAACTCGTTTCAGGGTCTTTCAATATAAAAAAGATGCCGAAACAAGTTCGGCATGACTTTGAGAAAGGGAAATAGAATGAATCATAAAAAATATAAAGAATGGATACAGCTCTTTTTAGTTGATGAGCTTACTCAAATTGAAAAAGAAGAGCTTCTTAAGCATTTGGAAAATTGCAATGAATGTAGTGCTGAATTAGAAAAGCAGAAAAAATTCTATTCTTCTTTAAAAGAAATCTCTTTACCGGAGCCGGATCAGAATCTTTTATCTGAAGCAAGAAGAGAATTTAGTGCTGCCTTAAGAGTTGAAAAATCAAAAAGAAAACTCTTTAACATGCCGACATTTAATTTCTCTAATTTTTTCTTCTCTCCAATGAAAGTTGCTTTCAGCGGTGCTGTAGTTTTGATTGCAGGAATATTCGTTGGTTATCTGTTATTTGATAAGGAAATAAAACCCAATATACAGCCAATTCAACAGGACAATAATGTTAACAGTATATCCGCTCTTCAGGGAGATACAAGAATTACAAATGTAAGGTTCATTGACCAGGATGCTTCCGATGGTCAAATAGAATTTACTGCCGATGCAACAAAACCGATTCATATTAAAGGAAACATAAATGATACTAAAATTCAGAATATTCTGACCTATTCAATGTTGTATGAAAAAAATCCAGGAGTGCGTTTAAGCGCGATTAATGTGGTTGGTGCAAATACAGCTAAAGATGATAAAGAAGTTAAAAGTGCATTAATTACTGTTGCGAAATATGATACTAATCTTGGCGTGAGAAGAGAGGCGTTAAAGCTATTGAGAAGTTTTCCATTCGATAGTGATGTAAGAGAAGCGCTTCTCTATATTCTTTTAAATGATAAAAATTCTTCGATGAGGATCGAAGCAATAACAAGCCTTAAAACTATTAGTGAGAAGGGAAACGGTTTCAACAAGGATGAGATATCAGCCTTTCGTGAGAACGTTAAAAAAGAAGAGAACAATTATATAAAATATCAAATGAAAACTGTTTTAGGAGAAACGAGTAAAAATGAAAAATAAATTTCTTTTCACAGTAGTATTAACATCAATTTGCCTCCTGATATTTGTAGTAAAAACTTTCAGTCAGGATGATTACACAACTAAGACATTTAAGGTAAACAAAGGCGGCACACTTAAAATTGGAATTTCTGCCGGTGACATCCAGGTAAAAACAAGCAATAATAACGAAGTGAAAGTTTCTTATGAAGAAGATTATGACTACAGCGGTGTGACGATTTATAAGGATGGAAATAATATCACGATCAAATCTGATAATTATAGTGATTTTGAAATAACTGTTCCTTCCGAATACAATCTTAATTTAAATACTTCCGGAGGAGATGTTAGAGTATTAAATAATATCAAAGGATACGTGAAAATAAATACATCCGGGGGAGATATAGAATTACAGGATGTTACAGGGGAATTGAAAGCAACAACCTCCGGGGGAAACATAGAGACGGGTAATATAAAAGGTGATACCAGGCTTAGCTCAAGTGGTGGTGATATTGAAGTTGGTTCTGTTCAGGGTGAGTGTATAGTAAGCACAGGCGGCGGAAATGTTGATGTTAAAAATGTAACTAAATCTTTGAGTGTTTCAACCGGGGGTGGGAATGTGGATTGTGGCAACATAGGCAATGATGTAAAGGTTACTACAGGTGGAGGAAATATTTCTGTGAATAATATTTCCGGGGTAATATCTTTAACTACTGGCGGGGGCGATGTTTCGGGTACAAGCGTTAGTAAGGGTGGAAGTATAGTGACCGGGGCAGGAAACGTCGATCTGGATAACCTTTCCGGCAATATTAAGATTACTTCGGGAGCCGGGGATATAACAACTCAGTTTGTTTCTTTAGGAAATAATGAAAGCAGCATTACTTCCGGTTACGGAAACATTTCGGTTTATATTCCTGAAAATGCTAAGGTTACGGTAGAAGCTTTGGTTAAATATGCTGAGGGAAATCTCTGGTCATTTGATAAATCTGAAATAATAAAATCAGACTTCAAATCTTCAAGTGAAGATATCAATAAGAAAAAAGGCGAGTATAGAGCCACCTACAATATTAACGGTGGTGGAAATAAAATCTATTTGAAGACATCTATTGGTTATATCGAAATAAAAAAATTAAAGCGTTAATCATTTAATATAACCGCACGTTTAAATCAATTGGATATTTTTTGTCAAAAAAAGGATTTTGTGAAAGAAACAAATACGATTCTTTAAACGTCTTAGTTTAAGAAGAAATTTTATGAAACCATTTTTTACCATCCTTATAATTCTCTTATCTGCTATTAAGGTCAGTGCATTTGTTAAAGATACTGTACAGGTAAAACAAGTAATCGAAGCGACAAGGATAAATCAGGTTGTAAATGTTGATGGAAATTTAAATGAAAATTTTTGGAAGCAAATAAAACCTGTTACACAATTTACTCAAAAGGATCCTGATGAAGGGAAAAAGCCTACGGAAATAACAGAAGTAAAAATAGCTTATGATGATAATGCATTGTATGTCGGTGCAATAATGCATGACACTTCTCCCGATTCAATAATAGCAAGGCTTGTCAGAAAAGATGTTGATATTAATTCTGACTTATTCGGGGTCTTTATCGATTCATACAATGATAAACGAAGCGGCTTCTATTTTGGAGTTAACGCTGCCGGTACCCAATATGACGGTGTTCTTTTTAATGATACATGGGATGATGATACGTGGGATGGAATTTGGGAGGGTAAAGCTAAAGTAGACGGTGAGGGGTGGATTGCTGAATTTAAAATCCCTTTCTCACAGTTGCGCTTTGAAATGAACAGTAAAAATATTTGGGGAATAAATTTCAGAAGAGATATAGCAAGAAGAAACGAGAGAGATTTTCTTGTATATATTCCTAAAAATGAAAATGGTTTTGTTTCAAGATTTGCTGAACTTAAAGGAATTAATAATATAACTCCCCCCAGTAGATTTGAAGTCTTACCTTATTTTACAACAAGAGCTGAGTATACTCACCCGGAATTGAACGATCCTTTTAATTCGGGTTCGCACTATGTACCGGATTTAGGTGCAGATTTTAAAATGGGATTAGGAACGAACCTCACCCTTAATGCAACAATAAATCCTGACTTTGGCCAGGTGGAAATTGATCCTGCAGTAATAAACTTAAGTGATGTTGAAACTTATTTTGATGAGAAGAGACCATTCTTTGTTGAAGGTTCCACGATATTTAATTTCGGGCAGGGTGGAGCAAACAATTACTGGAGCTTTAACTGGTCCAATCCTAATTTTTTTTACAGCAGGAGAATCGGGAGAGCACCACAAGGAAGCTTGCCGGATGATGCCAATTTTGTTGATAATCCTGAAGGAACACATATCCTCGGCGCCGCTAAAATAACTGGCAAAATTGGCGAACACTGGAATGTTGGAGCAATTCAGTCATTAACATCAAGAGCGTATGCAAGGATTGATAATTCGGGAATCAAAACTGAACCCGAAATAGAACCTTTGACTTACTATGGAATAATCAGGGCACAAAATGAAATTAATGAAGGACAGCAAGGAATAGGTTTTATATCAACAGCTACGACTCGCTTTTTTAATGAAAGTAAACTCAGGAATGAAATAAATAAAGATGCCTATGTTTTCGGTGTTGACGGATGGACTTTTCTCGATTCTTCACGCACCTGGGTTTTAGCAGGCTGGACGGGACTAAGCAATATTAATGGCAGCCAATCAAGAATTATCGATCTACAAAGTAATTCTCAGCACTATTTTCAGAGACCCGATTCTAAAAGTTTTTCATTAGATAGTAATGCAACAAGTTTAACAGGTTATGCCGGCAGGTTCGTTCTTAATAAACAGAAAGGAAATTTCTTTTTTAATTCTGCATTCGGTTTTATTTCACCTAAGTTTGATATAAATGACCTTGGATTTTTATGGAGAGCCGATGTTTTGAATATGCATGTTGGTGCGGGTTATTTCTGGACTGAACAAACTTCTATTTACAGGTATCTTGAAGCCGGTGGTGCATTATTCAGAAACTATGACTACGACGGCGACATAACGTGGGAGGGAATATTTCATTTTGGTTTCATAAGATTTCTCAATTACTACACTATAAATTGGAATCTTGCTTACAATCCTCAAACTGTAAATAATCGCGCAACCAGAGGAGGTCCTCTAACATTAAATCCTCCAGGATATCAGGTTAATGCATTTTTAAATTCGGATGACCGAAAAGATGTTGTTGTAGGAGCGGGTTTTTTTACATATCAGCAGCCATCATACTCGTACAACTGGGAATTTGATACCGAAATGGAAATTCGTCCCGCTTCAAACGTGTCGATCAGTATAAGTCCTTATTATTCTATTAACAAAGAATATTCACAATGGGTTAATTCTTACGATGATCCTACCGCAGTAAATACTTTTGGGAAGCGTTATGTATTTGCATTACTAGATCAGAAAACATTTGGTGCAGGTGTTAGATTGAACTGGACATTCACCCCACAGTTAAGTTTGCAATTATATGCCCAGCCGTTAATATCATCCGGAGAATATACTGATTTCAAAGAATTAGCTAAACCTAAGACTTATGATTTTAATGTTTACGGTACAGGAAATTCAACATTTGATGAATCAACCTTAACTGCCGATCCGGATGGAAGCGGACCGGCAAACCAAATAGTAATTGATAATCCTGATTTTAACTTTGTATCATTGAGGGGTAATGCCGTTTTAAGATGGGAATATGTTCCCGGTTCAGTAGTTTATTTTGTTTGGACACAGACAAGGTCAGACTCTCAGGAAGATGGAAAATTCAGGTTTGGTCATTCATTTAACCGGCTTATGGATATAAAGGCTGACAATATTTTTGTGGTAAAGTTTACATACTGGTTCAATATGTAAAATCTTCTCTTCATCTCTTCCTCACTAATAAAGTATAACCTGCACACCGCGCGGGTTATACTTTTTTTATCCGAGTTAGTTTCTTTGTGCCATGGTTTGTGGTGCATAGTTTCTTAGAGAAAGAACTTCCCGAAATATTGTGTTTCCTTCGTTTCCATTCGCTTATTCATACTAAATTAAATGACTATACACAGTAAATATGTTAATTTAATTTTTATTTTGTATTATTACGGTAAATAATGAGTTGTGCGTCGTGCAACAGCATTCACTCCGTGAACTATGGGCGCCACAAGAATTAACTATATTAATTACATAAACTAAGTATAAAAAAATGACTGACATAGAAATTCTTAAAGGTGCGCTTTTACAATTCGCCCAACTTGACGAGGATGACTTTAACCTTTCGCTTCCCTGCTGGAAAATAAAGTCATACAAAAAGGGAGAGATTTACAATCCTATTGGTAGTATATGCAGGTATCTTGGTTTTACTATGGAAGGTTATTTCAGA
>CAZUOC010000165.1:0-5526 GCA_964622335.1 uncultured Ignavibacteriaceae bacterium | reverse complement strand
TTGATTTCCGTTGCACCAGCATCCAGTGAGTTCTGAAAAAACTCTCTCGCCAAAAAGAGAAGAGGGAATGAAACTCGTTTCAAGGATATTTAAAAATATTTCTCATTTTATTCCTGGAAACATTGCAAAATATTCGGATGAATTTGAACCTAGAGCTTTCGGAGATAATTTTCAGAAATTAGGCACAAGAACGATTTTAGTAGAATCCGGCGGTTATAAAAACGATACTGAAAAGCAACATATAAGAAGAATGAATTTCCTCACATTGCTTTCTGCTTTTAAAAGTATTGCGGAAGAATCTTATAAAACTGAAGACATAACAATTTATAATGGAATTCCATTTAATGAAAAATTTATAATGGATCTTGTGTTAAGAAATCTTACTTTAAAAGAAAAAGAGAGTGAACATGTCATCGATATCGGAATTAATCGAGAAGAAGTAAACTGGGACGACGCTAATGAATTTTATCTTAAATCTTCAATAGAAGACCTTGGAGATCTCTCAAATTACTTTGGATATGAAGAATATGATTTAAAAGGGATGGAAGTAAATAAAGGAAAAACTTATCCAAAAGCTTTTAATTCAATATCAGAAATAGAAAAAACAAATTTCAGCAAGCTTTATGAAGAAGGCTATACAAATGTAATTTTAAAAAATAATTTGTCTAAACCCGGTCCCACAAAAATTCCTTTGAACATTTTTATCCAAAATGCCCCTGAAGAATCTGAAAAGATTATGCTTACAGAAACCGCTAATCTTATTTTTAGAAAAGATGGAAAAGTAAAGTATGTTGTTGTTAATGGATTTTTTATTAGTCCCGATAGAATTAATTTTAATAATTGTAATGCACTTATATTAAAACCATAATTCTAAAAAATTATGTTTCTTCCTTCCTTTTTAACAATATTAAATAAACAAGAATTAAAATCAGAATTTGAAAAAAATACTCTCCCCTACCTGGATATTCTTTACAACTTTGCTTTACGAATGACCGGGAATGAAAATGATGCTAAAAAACTTTTGGTTGAAACATTTCTGAGAGCATTCCGTTTTTATAATCATCTTGACAAAAAAACTGACTATAAATTTTGGATGTTTCGAGTTATAAAAAATGCTTGTGAAGATCTTTATGGAAAACTTGAAAACAATAAGGAAATAAAAAGCGCCTCTGAAATTTCAGAAGCGCTTATTTCGCTTCCTGAAGAATTAAGAATAATTATTATACTTTTCGACATTGAAAACTTTACTGATGAAGAAATAGCCGCTTTAACAGATTGTCCTTTGGCTGTTGTAAAAGAAAGATTGAATGAGGGGAGAAAAATTCTTTTCAAGAATCTTGACGAAAATTCTAAAGAAAATTTATTAGAAACTGAAGTTCAATCTTTTATTAAAAATTTAATCTCTGCAAAGTTAAAGATAGAACCAACCCCGGAATATATCAGGAAAAAGATAGTTAAAAAGATAAAGTGAATTTCTGCTATTTACAGATAAAGAAAATCATTAAATTATCCCGCATAAAGTATCCGGTATTTTTTTCAGTTTAATTTAAGAATCAATTTTTATAACCTAAAAAAAGAGGAAGTATGTTCAACATAAAAAATATTTTGTTACCAACAGACTTCAGCACTTTGTCTCTCTCTATCTCCGGTTATGCTGAAGACCTGGCAGAACAATATTCTGCAAGACTTCATCTTCTTCATGTCCTTGAAAAAACTCCGCCGATCCTTACAATACATTCATTGGATTTATCGGAAGAAAAAATCATTAAAAGTATCGATGATGATGCAAAGATGAATCTTGAAAAAGCTGTCGAAAAGATCAGGAAGAAAAAGAATATCGAAATTGTTCCTGTAATCCGTAAAGGACTCGATTACGATGAAATAATAAAGTATGCGGAAAAAGAAAAAATTGATTTAATTGTAATTGCAACTCATGGGAGGACAGGAATTCTTCATACCTTGCTCGGAAGCGTTGCCGAAAAGGTTATAAGATATTCCAAAATTCCGGTTTTAGTAACAAAAGTGAAAAAAACATCGAAGCAGTAAAAACCTTGATTGTCGTGTCTATCTTCAATATATTTAATGTTGAGTTTGACAAAAGAAAAGGATGATAATTGGCTAGGATTAAAAACGTTGAGGCTTTCTGCAGTTTTTGCAACGGCTTAAGAAAAATGGAATTAGCCGGAGAAGTAGTTGGAAGCGAAAACAAAAGGTGGGCAAAGTGCAAAAAGTGCAAGCATACTATGGTTATTGATTTAATCGAAGATGTAAAAGAAACAAAGGTTTCTCTCGAAGGAATAGAGAACGATGATTGCATAAAATATTCCCCGCAGAAATCTTATGAGGTCGGTCAGTCAATTTATCATGAAAACTGGGACGACTTTGGTAAAGTAGTCGCTAAGGAAATTCTTTCAAATGGGCACAAATCAATTGCCGTCGAGTTTCAAAAGTCAGGTCATAAAAAATTAATTGAATCTTTAACAACTTAAAAAACCACAAAGCGAGGTGAATTTTTTTGGTCGGTATATCCGTTGGTGAAAACGAATCCATTGATAAAGCTTTAAGAAGATTTAAAAAGAAATACGAACGATCCGGAGTTCTTAAAGAATATAAGAAAAGAACATTTTTTGTAAAACCTTCTGTAAAGAAACGAATGGAAAGGCTGAAGGCTCTGCGAAGAGCCCATCGCGTGGAAAACATGGAATAGTTTTTCTGCCTCTTGAACAAAGAGGCATTTTTATTTTAAATCGAAATTTTGGGAACCGAATTTTCCTTTTCTTTCTCCTTCAGATAATTCTTTTTGAAATGAGCAGTAATAATATCAAAAGCCTCGTCAACAGTATTGCAAAAAGAAAATAGATTTAAATCCGCTTCGCCAATCACGCCACGTTCTACTAATCCTTTGAAGTTAACTATACTGCTCCAGTATTTCTCATCATAAACAACAAGCAATAATTTCTTTTTGATCTTCCCTGTTTGTAAGAGAGTAATCAATTCAAAAAATTCATCCATCGTACCGTAACCGCCGGGAAAAACAATTAAAGCTTTGGCAAGATATGCAAACCAGAACTTTCTCATAAAGAAGTAATGAAATTCAAGACTTAAATCGGGAGTAACATATTTATTAACAAACTGCTCAGAAGGAATACTGATGTTTAAACCAATAGAATAGCCGCCAGCTAACTTTGCACCTTTGTTAGCAGCTTCCATAATTCCGGGTCCACCGCCGGTACAAATAATAAATCTGTTAGCCGGTGTCTTCAGTCCCATAGACCATTCTGTTAATCTCTTCGATAGTTCAACTGCATCTTCATAATATTTTGACATCTCAACAAGACGCTCAGCACTCCTCAATTCCTTAGCTAGCTTTGAGGTACTTCCGGGATTTATTGTTTTAAACTTATTAAGAACTTTAGTCGCGTCTCGGTGAGACATTAACCTTGCGGAACCAAAGAATACAATTGTGTCCATTATTCTTAGTCTTCTGAACCTGCTTTGAGGTTGTATAAACTCAGAAAGTATTCTTAATATCCTTGCATCTGCAGAATTCATGAAGTCAACATCTTCATATGGTTTAAGAGTTTTCTTTTTCGGGGATTTCTTTTCGGTCATAAAAATTTTCCGGATTATGTTAGTAAATAAAAAAGCGATCTTTTTTCATAAAAATAAAATCTCTATTTTCGCTCTTAGTTAATAAAATGTTTGATATAGTTTAAAGATACTCATAAAAATAAAATTATAAAGATAGATTCCAAACCATATAAAGAGATTTATCAGTCACCAATGAAATTTTTTAGAATACTACTTCTCTTCATTTTATCTACGCTCACATTTTCAGCCTCATCAAAAGATGAAATACAAAACAAAATTGATAATATTCTGAGGAGATTGCCTTCAGGCACAAAGGCAGGAATATTAATAATTAATCCCTTAACGGAAGATACTTTATACAGCCTCAATCATACTGTTTCAATGATACCCGCTTCAAACACAAAACTGTTTACAACAGCAACTGCTTTGTCAATTATGGGAGGAGACTTTATTCTTGCCACCAGACTTTTTAGCGATGACGAAAATATAAGCGATGGAACAATAGATGGGAACATATACTTGAAAGGCTACGGTAATTCTCTTTTCACACAAGACGACCTTCAGGCAATGATTGATGAATTAAAAAGCAGAGGCGTAAAAAAAATTACAGGAAATATTATAGGTGATGATTCTTACTTCGATGAAATTTATACACGCGATGATTGGATTACAGACGAAGTAGCAAATGTAAGGCTCCCTCCTATTTCCGCATTGGTAATTGACAGAAATAGAGAAGTTGTTCAAAGGGTTCGTAGAGGGAGACTTAGAAATTATTTAATTAATATTAAAAATCCTCCACTTTATGCGGCTACATTATTACGGACAAAACTTATTACATCCGGAATTGCAGTTGGTTCGGGTGCAGAAAAAGGAGTCACTCCCGACAAAGCTTATTTAATTTTAGAAAAAGGAATTACTTTAAGAGATCTTATAAAGCAGACTAACAAGGAAAGTGATAATTTTCTTGCTGAGTGTCTTTTTAAAACAATCGGTGCAGTTGAAAGCGGAGAACAGGGAAATTCTTTTTATTCAACACAAGCTGTCTTGTCTTTTATTTCAGATAATGGAATCTTCTCAGACGGGACGGCTGTTGTTGACGGATCAGGTATTTCAAGATTTGACCAGGTAACTGTAGGATCGATCGCTGGCTTGCTTGAGAAGATGTATTTTGATGTTGCAAACTTTGACGACTTCTATAACTCGTTAAGCATAGCTGGCTTGGATGGAACCCTTGAAGATAGAATGAATGGAACTCCAGCGGAAAATAACTTTCACGGGAAAACCGGAACTCTAAACGGAGTCTCTTCAATTTCAGGTTATTTAACTTGTGCTAACGGCGATGACCTGGTTGTTTCTATTCTTTTTGAGTTTAACAGACATGGGGCAGACTTTTACAGGGATATTCAGGATAGTATAATTGAAACCCTCTACAATTTAAACTAACAAAGCCCGGATTCTCTCCCGGGCTAATTAGTTCTTAATCAACTTTTTAAGTTTTATTGATTAGGCGTTTTCTGCTGCTGATTTTGATTCTGCTGAAAATTATTCTCATTCGGAAGGGTTGGAGTTTGAGGAACATTTTGCCTTCCTGATCTTTGAATTATACTTTCAATTTGTTCTGAAGAAGTCTGACCAGGAAGAAAGAACAAATTTATAATCAAACCTAAAGCTGCAAGAGAACCAGCCAGCCACCAGGTAGCGCGGCTTAGAAAATCGGCAGTTCTTCTCGTACCGAAAACAGTTCCCATTCCGGCACCACCGAAAGTGCCTGCAAGTCCGCCTCCTTTGCTGGATTGCATTAAGACAATAATTATCAGAAGCACTGCAATTATTGCACAAATAATAACTAAAAGTGAGTACATTCTATTTCTCCTTAATTCACCGTAGCGGGGGAGGGATTCGAACCCCCGACACGTGGATTATGATTCCACTGCT
>CAZUOC010000164.1:0-5544 GCA_964622335.1 uncultured Ignavibacteriaceae bacterium | reverse complement strand
CCCGACTATTTCCTGAGTTCTGTCAGTACTTTTTCCATCAACAACAAATACTTCCATACAATCTCTGGGATAATCATTACTTATAACAGAGTCGAGGCAGCCAACTATGTATCTCTCCTCATTCCTGCACGGAATTATTACTGATATCTTCTCCAAACTCTCTTTCACTTATTCAACAGACTTTATTATTTTGGCAGGCACACCTGCAGCAGTCACATTATCGGAAAAACTTTTATTTACAAGTGAAGCGGCACCGATTATAGAATTTTCTCCAATTGTAATTCCTTCCTCATCAGCAATAACAGTAGAGCGCATTCCGATATAAACACCTTTCTTAATATGGATATAGGAGTGCTTTTGTGCTATTCCATGTAATGCAAAATAACATCCATAAGAAATAGTAACATTATCTTCTATCTTTGTGCTTTGCGGTTCTAAATCATCGAGATAACACTTCATTCCGATAAAAACATTTTTACCAATTTTATACCCAACAATGTAACGATATAAAATTATTCTGAGGTTTGAGAACGGAACATTAGGCACCAGGACTACATTAATAAATTTACGAATCGGTTTCCATACGATTAGCCATGCAGGAAATTTAGCATAATATGGAACAGGTTTCTTTCGCAGCTTATAATATAATTCAGCGAGCTTCATCGTGATATACAAGCATTCAGTTTATTATTGTGTTATAAATAGAAATCATTTTGTTAACCGATTCCTTCCAATCATACTCTTTTATTACTTTATTTCTACCTTCATTTCCCATAATAACTGCAAGTTCCGGCTCGCGGATTAATTTACTTAAAGCTTCCGCAAGTGCTTCTGAATTTCCTTTTTCAACTATGAATCCTGTTTTTCCATTTTCTACAACTTCAGGAAGTCCTCCAACATTTGAAACAATTACAGGTTTTCCGCAGGCACTTGCTTCCAAAACTGCAACTCCAAAACTTTCTTCTAAAGACATTGCTACATATATATCGAGCATATTATGGTAATCCTGAACATTGTTATGATCAATATAACCTGTAAAGATAGTATCATTTTCTATTCCTAACTTTTTGACCATATTTTCCAAAAATCCTCTTTGTGTACCTTTACCTGCAATAAGCAACTTTAACGATTTATTGGAAAATTTTTTCTTGACAAGTGCAAATGCTTCAATCAAAAAATTTACGCCGTAATTTTTTTCAAGTGTTTTAATAGTTCCTATAACAAGGTCTTCGTCTTTGAAAAATCTATTTACTTTCCTTGGAGCGAACCTATCAACATCGATACCAAAAGGAGTTAGTAAAATTTCATTAGTAGTATATTTTGCACCTTCCTCTTTCAAAATTCTGCTTGTAGATAAAATTTTTTCTGCTTTTGATAAGCTAAACTTCATTATTTGCTTGTAAAAAAATGACTTTCTAGGAAAACTAAAGATATCTCCACCCCACAATGAAATAAGATAGGGGTGAAAACCTGAAAGTGCACCTATAAGTCCATAACTTGATGCATAGTGTGAATGAACAATGTCGGGTTTAAATTCTTTAATAATTTGTTTTACTTTTTTCACGGCTCTAAGATAAATTAGTTTTGATAAATTAGTCTCCGGTTTTGTTTGTAGTTCACGTGATGCATCAATACTGGTTAGTAAAATATCAGGAGTGTCCTGATATAACATAGTATCTGTTTTATGAATAGAAAATATAGAAATAGAATTATTACGGTTTTCTATATACTTAGCCCAACGCAAAGTATGAGGAGAATTGGAATCTGCAAGAAGTAAAATTCGCATTACATCCTTATATTTTTTTATCTGTCCATTTTCTTTATTACTACTTCAATTGAATATTCCCCGTCGCTATGAATCATCGGGTCTGTTATTGTATGACCTTCCCTGCATTCCTTAACATATATTAATTGAAAATTCTTAATTGATCTCTCAATTAATGGAACTATCCCAAGCGTGTCTGGCTCCTCATCTTTGTCTATTAAAAAGAAGTTAAGATGATTCGGATTAAACATTGATGGAAGAGTTTTCTTTTTCTCATACAAGTCCCTGTGAGGAAGATAAATAATTAAATACCCGCCCGGTTTAACCACTCTGAACCAGTTCTTTATTGCTATTGAAGGATCAGGAAGATGTTCGATTGTGTGAGATGAATAAACAAAATCGTAAGTGTTTTCTTTTTTACCTCTTAAATATTGAGCGTCGCCATGTTCAAAGTCAAAACCTTCAGCATCTTCGGTAATTAAATCACCTCCAAAACCAACATCGAGACCCTTACCTTTGCAATATAGATTAAAAAAATTTTCTTTCAGTCTCCTGTTTTTAGCTTTTGTTGTTTCAGCAGGATTAAGTGGACGACCAATGGTTCTGTATTTCAGAATCAACCAGTTCTTTTTTGCCAATCTTAAAATTTTCCAGATTGGCATCGGTAACATTTTTTTTAATCCTTCTTTTAACATAATTACTTGCCTTTTGAATATTCTAAATTACATTAACTTTTGGATTACAATATTTCTGCACGAATGGAAGCACATTAAAAAGCACATCCTCCAATTTTAATAGATTCATACATTGAAAGACCGGACAACCTGCCTGTCCCCCAACGGTAAAACAATATTGTTCACCTTTCTGAGGAGAACATTTTATTGATTTGTTAATATAACTATGATGTTCTCCCAAGGGACCTGAGAAATTAGAATTTGTAGGACCGTATATTGTAAAAGTTGGTTTACCGAGTAAACTCGCAATATAGAGAGGACCTGAATCGTTGCCTATAAAAACCGAACACTGTCGTATTTGCTCTATTAAGTCATCAATAGATCTCGTTTGAATAACATTAATTTTCTCTTCCGCTAACATCATACTTATATCTATAGGAATTCTATGCTCAGGAGCAATTAAACAAACTTCATATCTTTCGTTTAATTTTATTGTAAGATCGATAAACTTGTTCAGGTTCCATTCTTTTGCCTTCCATCCACTAAAAGGATGAATTATTACTTTCCCTTTACGATTTATTATAGCCGGAAAATCTTTTATTTCTTTTCTAATAATATTCGGAATTTTTACCGCGACAGCATCAAGATATCTGTCTAAAAGATGAGGGGTTTTTCTTATAGAAGAATAATAATCATAAATAGTCTTAAACTGTTCCCTGCCCATTCCTATTATTTCTTTAGCTCTAGAATTAAAAATCAGTGTCGCGGAAGTCATGACCCCTGTTAGATCAAAAATAATTTCAGGTCTTGTAGATTTTAATATTTTTCTCGCCACAGAACCAGCCACTCTGTTGTGAAAATAAAATTTATTATGATCAATTGTAGTGTAATCCAAATCTGAGAATCCCAACTTATAAATAGGCACAACTTCAGGATAACAGACAATAATTATTTTTTTACTATGGTGATATTTTTTTATCTCTCTTATTGCGGGAATCGTAAAAACAGTGTCTCCCAGTCTATGTAAGGATATTACAACAACATTCCCATTCTTATATGCAAAAGTTCTGTTTATTGCTCGAATCATATATAAGAATGATTTAATAAAGAAGTTAACTAATCCGGCAAATAACTTATATTGATTTATCGATTTGGTGATTTCCATTTTTCAAGATTAGTTAAGGAGTAACTTTATTTGCAAACATCAGTTTTCCTAAAAGAGCCCGCGTTTTTTTAATAAAATTTTTAGAGTAGCTAAACCATTTTTCAGAATAAACCTGGAACTGATTTTCTCCGGTTAAATAATACATAGCTTTTAACTGCTCGGCTACTAAAATATGATAAGTAAAAGAAGAATAATATTTTTGAGGATAATCGTATAAGTAGTAGCGGGTCCAGTAATTAACATCAAAATATGGAAGAATTTTTTTTAAAGAATCAACTCCATTATCAAAAATATTTTTTGCCTTTTCATTATTGTTTAGTAACACTAAATCATAAACTCCAAATAAAGAAAAAATAAAGCCGTTCAATACAGCCATAGTTTTTACAGGAGTTGTGAACTCTTCATAGACAGGTATAGAGTTAAAATAATTAATGAGGCCCCCCTCCTTAACTTCATATTCAAAAGGGGCAAGTGACTCTATAGCAAGTTCTTCAAATCTGCTATTTTTTGAAAGAAGGACTGCCCGAGTCAATACAGAGATCGCCTCTCCCTGTGCCATAGCCGATATCCAGGGATATGTCAAACCATATTCAGGATACTCATTATAAATGTACCAGCTTTTACCTCCTTTTATATCAATCTTGTTTTTTTCGAACCATGCCGCCATTCTAAGAAATTTATTTCTCAGTTCCTCATCAGAATTTTGTTTTTTATAGAGACGTTCATATAATCCTAAAGCATATTGAGCTATAGGAATTGGATGTTCAATATAAGGTTGTCCCCGAAAACTATAAAGAGGAATTCCTTCGATCGAAAAATTGTCCGGATAATCTGCCTTCGAGCTGAAATTAAGATAATATCTATCTAAATGTTGAGGCTTTTCTGTTATACAACAAGGAGTTATAGAGTTCCAGTATTCGGCTTTATCAGGTAAGTAAAAAACAAGAATTTTGTTGAAATAATTCTTCCAGTCTTTGATTTTCATTTAATTATATTGTCATATTTCATTGTGAATCGATTTGTTTTCCATTAAGATATTCAGGTTTACGATTGTAATAATATATCAAACTGATAAAGACCAACCAGAATGGAAGATCGGTTGTAATAGCACCGTAGTATAGTAATCCTATACTCTCTACCATTCCTCTGACAAACATTGCAGCTCCAATAGCGAATAATGCAACGATAAGATAGTAAGTATCTTTTGCACCTTTTTTATATTTATTTAATGTTTTTATACCAATCCTGAAATAAATTACTGGCAAAGTAATAGCAGTTATCATACCGGGAATCCCCAGATCAGAAAATAAAAAAAGAAAATAATTGTGAGATAAATTTGAACCATCGGTCATTTCGTAAATATCTTTAAAAAGCCCTCCCGTCCAGCTATGCAGCATCACGGGAAAATAGCTGAACATTTCGTACTTGTAAGCTCCGGGACCAATTCCAAAAATCGGGTGATCCTTTATTATATCAAGCGATAGTGCCCATAAATAGTCTCTGCCCGTTGCCCCTCTTTCAACCCTGAAAAATACCGAAGCAAAATTCCCCAAAGGTTCATAGACTATAAACAGTAACACTATAAATAAAAGCGAAAGGAGAAGGAAATAAAAATATTTTCTTCTGACAATAAATAACATAACCACAGTACTTGCAATAACTCCCAATATTGCCGAGCGAGATAATGTAATAAATAATGCGAAGCTAAGATATAATATCAACAAAAAACTTATGGTATTACTTAACCTGTTCTTCTTTAAAAAAAGTATACTTAGAACGAGTGGGAAAGAAATCATATAGAAATTCGTAATGTTATTTGGATTACTTATGAGTCCTACTATTCTTTCTCTCGAACCTGAAGTCAAATCGAATAAACCTGAGGGATCATTTATAAATGTTAACAGAGAACTCGCTGCCAGGACACAGGCAGCAATTACAAA
>CAZUOC010000163.1:0-5545 GCA_964622335.1 uncultured Ignavibacteriaceae bacterium | reverse complement strand
GACTTAAGTGTTGATGTTGTTCAAAAATCACGTGGAAAAGAGATTTTATCCGGCAAGCTTTCGTATAAAAAAGAAAATCAGTTTTATCTTGATTTAAAAAGCAACCTGATTGTTTCTGATGGTTCAACTATCTGGAATTATAATAAAGAAAGTAAGAAAGTAATTATTAATGATGCCGATGAAACAGATCCCTCATTCTTTTCTTTTAAAAGGATTGTTTATGATTATCCGCCAAAATGTGATTTAAGTTCCGAAAGAAACGGAGACTTTGATGTTTTAATTTTTGTACCGAAGCAAAACTCCAACTTAGGTTTTAATACAGCTAAAGTTTGGATTGGTAAAGACGATCTTATAAGCAAAGTTGAATTAGCGGGGTCGGGTTCTGAAAAAACAGAAGTCGATTTTTTGAATTACAAACTAAATCAGAACCTGGCAGATTCGAAATTCAAATTTAATCCACCGGAAGGAAGCAGTATTATTGACCTCAGGTGACAAGCCTAAAAGCAGGTTAAAGGGAATTCTGAATTATACGATTTCCCTGATCCTTGCAGCAGTGTTTCTTTATCTTGCATTTTATGATGTAAATTTTAGTGATGTGCTCGGAATAGTTTCTAACGCGTCTTTGTTATGGATTTTTGTTTTTATGACTGTGTTGATGTTTGCACATTACTTAAGGGCTATACGCTGGAAAATTATTTTAAGCTCTGTTAAAGACAATACTTCGGTTAAAAATCTTTTCGGTGCGATAATGGTTGGTTACGGTGTTAATTGTGTTGTCCCGAGGTTAGGTGAAGTTTCAAGAGCTGTTCTTGTTGGTAAATGGGAGACTCTTTCACGTTCATCTATGTTTGGTACTGTAATTCTCGAGAGAGTTATTGATATAATGTTTTTAGGCTTTTCTGTTCTTGTTGCACTAATATTTTATAGCAACAGAATTATGACAAGCTTTCCATGGCTTCAGGACACTTTATATATCACTTTCTTTTTTATTATTGTCGTCTTTTTGTCCTTCTATCTGGCTATAAAGCATAAAGAAAAATTTTATAATGTGGTTGTGAAATTTTTAGGAAGATTCTCCCAAAAGTTTGCTCATAAAGTCGCTTATATTTTCCAGATGCTCGGAGATGGATTCGGAAGTCTTAAAGGAACAAAAAATTATATATATACTTTTACTCTAAGTGCATTAATAATGATTCTTTATGCTTTAAGCTCTTACATCGGATTTTTTATGGTGGGAATGCAGTCTATTAAACCCGTGTCTTTTCAAATGGCATGGGTTTTTATGAGCATTAGCGCGATTGGTGTTGTGATACCTACTCCCGGTGGAACAGGTTCATATCATGCTCTGGCAAAATCTACCCTGGTTTTACTTTTTGGTTTTAGTGAAGTTGTAAGCCTTGCTTATGCTTTTCTTACTCATATCATAACTTATTTTTTATATGTCTTTTCAGGATTGATTGTCTTTCTCATTATGAACAAACAACGCGATAATCTCATAAAAGTTGTTGAAACAGAAATAGAAGAATTATGAAGAAATATTTTTTGTTAGTTGCATTTTTAGTTTTCAGCAAAATTTCTTTTGCACAGTTTGATATTAGTGCTTCTATGGGAATCGATTTTGTTAATTCGCCTTCGTTCTCTGATTATATAACTCAGAATTTTGCTGCCCCAGGCGAAACGGTGAGTGGCTTTAATGCAGCAGTGATTTTTTCGGGAGAAGCCGGATACATGGTAAGCAAAACATACGAAGCTGCCATAGATATTGGATATTTAATTAATTCTTATACATCTTCTCTTGCAAATGGACAGTATGACATAAACTATGGAAACCTTATGTTTTCTCTTCTTAGCTTTTATGTGCTTCACGGAGATGGATACAGTTTTAAATTTGGTGGAGGTGCCGGATTACGATTTCTTAGTGCTGACGAAAAACCTCCCGGGACAATATCAACAACAACGTATTCTTCTACAGGCTATGGGATTTTATTAAGAGTTGAAGGAAATACATTGTTAGGAGGAAATATTTATGCAAAGATCGCTGCACAGGCAGGCTATGATATAAATGGTGAGCCGAAGAGTGGTGGACAACCTTTGAGAAATAATATTGTAAATGAGGCAGTAAATTTTAATTCACTTTCTGTTGGATTAAGTCTCGGTGTATCTTATATATTTTAGGAGAAAGAATTGAATATTATAGACGCAATTGTTCTTGGAATAATCCAGGGATTTTCAGAATTTTTGCCTATCAGCAGCACGGGTCATCTTACAGTTGCTGGAAAGCTAATGCATCTTGTTTCTCCTGAAGCACCTGAAAGATGGACATCATTCATAGCCGTTATACAACTGGGGACATTGATTTCCATATTAATTTATTTCCGGAAAGATATCTTTAATATTATTAATAACTTTTTAACTGATAATCTTAGAGAAAGAAAAAGTTTTATAAATCAAAGCCTGAATTCCAAACTTGGATGGTTTATTATTATTGGAACAATCCCGGTTGTGGTTTTTGGTCTTTCATTTAAGAATATTATTGAAGGCACACTTACTAAGAATTTATATGTTATTGCTGGAAGCCTTATTGGTCTTGCTATAATTCTTGCAATAGCAGAAAAAATCGCGAAGTTCACAAAAGAGATTAAAAATATTACAATAAAAGATTCGATCATTATCGGAATCGCACAAGCTTTTGCATTAATACCAGGTTCATCGAGATCCGGTACGACAATTACAGGAGGTTTGTTTGTTGGGTTGGATAGAGAGTCCGCCGCAAGATTTTCATTTCTTCTGAGCATACCTGCAGTTTTTCTGAGCGGAATTTTTGAACTTTATGAAGCATTAAAGTTCATCGATCCATCAATGATAGTGAATATGATTATTTCAACAATTGTATCAGGAATTTGCGGTTATGTAGCAATAGATTTTCTTCTTAAATACTTAAGAAAAAATACGACCTTTCTTTTTATTTATTATAGAATAGCTTTGGGAATAACAATAATAATTTTATTAACATCTGGATTCATTCAACCGTAGGAGGCGAAATATGAAATCTGTTTTCTTTTCATTTCTTTTTGTTCTGTTTATTATCGGATGCAAAGCTTCAAACTCAAACAATAATAACGAAAGTAAAATAATGACTGATTCAACGGCGACAGATGATTCAATTCTTGTTGCAACTATGAAAACAAATATGGGGGATATTGAAATCAAATTGTTCGAAAAGCTTACTACCAAAACAGTTGAGAACTTTGTCGGACTCGCAAAGAAGGGATATTACAATGGAGTAATATTTCATAGAGTGATTGATAAATTTATGATTCAGGGTGGTGACCCGACCGGAACCGGCAGAGGGGGGCAAAGCATCTGGGGAAAAAGTTTTGAAGATGAAATAGTTCCTTCACTTGTGTTTGATAAACCTGGATACCTTGCAATGGCAAATGCAGGACCTAATACCAACGGCAGCCAGTTCTTTATTACAGTTATTTCGACTCCATGGCTAAATGGTCACCACACAATTTTTGGTGAAGTCATCGGTGGAATGGATGTGGTTTACGCAATAAGTAAAGTTCAAACCTCGAAACCCGGAGATAAACCCCTTAAAGACGTGGTTATTGAAGATGTAATCATTGAAAAGAAAGCTGCTTCTTAAGCAGATAAAATTTGAAGTGAAGTTCACTTTTACTATGAGCTTCACTTTTGATTAGTGCTTCCATTCCTTAATTTCCTTCTTAAAGTATGAAACAACAGGAATTCTTTTCTTCACGTTGGTCGCTTATTATTGCAACTATCGGTATTGCTGTAGGCACCGGAAATATCTGGCGATTCTCCAGAGTTGTTGCACAAAACGGTGGCGGCTCCTTTCTTATTCCCTGGGTGATTTTTCTTCTTATTTGGTCGGTTCCATTAATTATTGCTGAGTTCGCAATTGGTAAGTCTTCCCGCTTGGGACCGATAGGTGCAATCTCTAAAACTGCCGGGAAACAATTTGCATGGATGGGAGCTTTTATTGTTTTTGTTTCTACTGCAATAATGTTCTATTACTCTGTTGTTACCGGTTGGTGTTTGCGTTATTTCATTTCTGCTGTTTCGGGGAATCTCTTTAACACGTCAGATCATCTTGCTTACTGGAATGAATTCTCAAGTGGCTTCCAGCCAATTATATTTCATTTTATTTCAATGTTTATTGTGGCTCTTGTTGTTTACAAGGGAATCACAAAAGGAATCGAAAAAGTAACAAAATTTCTTGTTCCATCTTTATTAATAATTTTACTTATTCTTTTCTTCAGGGCAATATCTCTTCCAAATGCAATTGAAGGAATAAAGTATTTCTTCACACCCGATTTGAATATAATTCTTGATTATAAAGTCTGGTTAAATGCGCTCACACAAAATGCGTGGGATACCGGTGCAGGCTGGGGATTAATCTTGACTTATGCAATTTATATGAGAAAGAAAGAAGATATTTCTCTCAATGCTGCTTTAATCGGATTCGGGAATAACTCTGTTTCTCTCATTGCAGGGATAACAATCTTCTCAACAGTATTTGCCTTAAGTTCGGTTGATGCAATGAACCAGGTAACCCAATCGGGTCCGGCAAATACAGGATTAACATTTATTTATCTACCTCTTTTGTTTTCTAAAATTTCTTCAAGTAACCTAGTAAATATTTTCTTTGCTTCGATTTTCTTTCTTGCATTATTTTTTGCCGCCACCACTTCACTTATTTCGATGGTGGAACTCACAACAAGAACACTTATCGATTTTGGCTTGGTAAGAAGAAAAGCAATTGCTATAGTTGCTTCTTTGGGATTTTTGTTTGGAGTTCCTTCCGCTCTGGATATGAACATTTTTCTGAACCAGGATTGGGTATGGGGAGTCGGTTTAATCCTTAGCGGCGCTTTCATTTCCTTTTCAATTATAAAATATGGAGTTGATAAATTCAGGACGGAAATTATTAATGGCTACGGCAGTGATGTTAAAATAGGTAAATGGTATAATTATGTTATCAGTTTGCTCATCCCATTCCAGGTTGTAGTCCTTATTCTTTGGTGGTTAATATCTTCGGTTTCGTGGGATCCACAGTGGTGGAATCCTTTTCATGCCGAAAATGCCGGAACCTGTATTGCACAATGGGCGATTGTAATTGTTATATTTGTTTTGCTGAATAAGAAGATGACAGACAGAATTTTTAGCGATAATGTATGAATCTTGAATCAATCTTAACATTAATTATTATTGCAGGTACAGTTTGGGGGGGACTGATTTATTTTATAATCAGGGCAGTTAAATATGAAAAGGAGAAAGTAAAAGTTGGTGAAGAGTAGGGTTAATATTCCTTCAATACTTGAAGCGGTTAAAGAAATAAAGAAAGGCAAGTTCAGACCAGTTTATTATTTCTCCGGCGATGATTCATTCGGAATTGATTCTGCTTATAAAATATTGGAGGGAAAAGTTACCCCTTTGTTAACATCTGATTTTGATAAAGAAGTTTTTTACGGAGATGGGAAAACAATGGATGACATTTTGATTTCTGCTTCGGCTTTCC
>CAZUOC010000162.1:0-5583 GCA_964622335.1 uncultured Ignavibacteriaceae bacterium | reverse complement strand
TTGTTTGTAGACGTCCATACCAGCCTCCGAATTTGAAACAACCACCGGGTATAGATCGTACAGGTACGATTCTACGATCTGCCATAGATTCTTTTTGGGGGGTGCATTTCTTATGCTTGCGTTTACTAATATGAATTTTTGTCTAAAAATGTGCTTGACCAACCAAAACAAATGGCTGGAAATGTTCGACCAACTGAAAACAATGTCCGGCCGCACTTCGTCTACTATCTTTTTGTACATAAAAATATCTCTTAAACTAAATCTTTTCTTGTTCGTGGTGAAGAATCTAATTACGTTTCCTTCAATCTTGCTCTGATAATAAGCTTCGCCACCTTTAATGAGTAGATACTGCTCATAATTTCCGGGAAGGGCCGATATGAGCTCCGTCATTTGTCTTTCTTTTCCACCCACACCAAAAAAACCGGTAGTAAATAATATTTTTATTTTTTTAAGATCTTGTATTCTCATGTAAAAACTTGGCCAACTCTTCAGCAATCTTTTTATGCTCGTGATTTGTTATGACATAGTCCAAGCACTTTTTAGATATTTTGTTAAATTCCTCCTCATCGGACATAAGTAGTGTTATATACTTTATAAATGAACCCTCATCCACGGCCACAAATCCCAAACTCTCCTCTCCTATAACATTATCCGGATTAGAGGTAGGGGTTGTAATTACAGGTGTTCCCTCCAGCCAGGCTTCTAAAAAAATGTTAGGAAACCCCTCATGCTCAGATGTGCACACCAAACAATATGCCTCTGACATTAGTTCCTTGATCTGCTTACGTTTCACAAAGCCCATAAGTTCAACGTTTTTTAACTTCTTTAAACCTTTGTGGGCTTGCTTGGTCTCAAGGTCACCTTCATCGACAAAATCTCCGGCTATTTTGAAACTTACATTGTCTAATTTTTTACAAATCTTATAAAAATTTTTAAGATTCTTTTGCGGCCTGAATGTGCCTACCCACAATACATGTTTCCTCTTTCCGTAAGGATTTATTTTCACATTTTCAGTCACTACCAAAGCATTTTTAACTTTGAAAGCTTTTTTGCGCGGATATTGAAGAAGGTAATTCTCCAGCTGATACTCATTTTGACATCTTACAAGATCCGCTTGGCTGATGATAAACCTGAAAACTGCTTTCCCATGCCAAGAAAGTTTATTATATATACGTCCGTCTGCCTCCACATCATTAGCCATCTGATAAACGAACTTTGACCTGTTAAATTTAGTTACCAGTAATAGAAAACCATTCAAAACGCTTGCGCCTTTAGCTGTTATATAGTGCGGTTTGTGATCTTTTACTGCCTTAAATATGGCGGGAACTTTATGAAAAAGAGTATGAAAGAAAAGTACATTGTTGTCTGGGACATAAGACTCTACAATAGCAAAGGGCACCTCTTCGATCTTATCTCCTATAAGGTCTATGGCGCCCTTCCAGGTCAAGAGGCTAGCCTCAAGTCCGTTGGCTTGCAAACCTAAAAGCTGATTATAAATATCTACAGCAGCTCCTCCAAAAGGTTTGTTATCATCTTTTAGTAAGTAGGGCACATCTTCATCAAAAAATAGTATTCTCATTTTTTCATTTCCTTTTTTAAGATACGCAAAAATTTTTCCCCCACAACATCAGAAACAAATTCCTTTTCTACTATGGCTAAGCTGCTTCTCCCAAACTTTAGGATCTTTTCCTTGTCGCTGATTAAATCTTCAATTTTTTCCACTAGGTCATCCAGATCGTCACTTTTAAAAACGTAGCCGTTAACACCCTCGTTGATGTAATTCTTAGTTCCGTTAGTGTCGCTGCAGATCACGGGCAGTCCGCAAGCCATGGCCTCAAGATGTGAAACACCGTTAGGCTCGTTGCTGCTGGGGAACACGTATAGATCATGATTTAGATATTCCCGTAAAACCTCCGCAAATGGCATATTCACCCTTAATTCAACCAGATCATACAATTTCTCTTGCTCGATGAAATCATTGAGAAGTTTGAAACCATGTTCGGAATCCCTATCTCCCCCTTTGTAAGATCCTATAACGGTCAATCTTATTTTGTATTTGTCTTTTAACCGGTTAAAGGCTTTCAGCATGAGCAGAAGGTTCTTTCTGGGGAGAGAGTATTTTCCTATGGTGAGAATGTTTATATAACCGTCTTTAAAAAAGTTCTTGTCTTCTGCGCCCTCTTGTATATCCACCGAATGGGGAACGTAATGAATATGATCCTTAGTGACAGTTTCTGCGCCGCTCTCCCCCAGCACAGGAGTGATCAACATGCCGGGAAATATCCCCACCTCTTGTCCGATCTCAAAGATCTTGGCTTTTATAGTGATGCTTTTCTTGTGTTTATGCTTTGGGCGTGACGAGTAGGACACACAATTTACCTTAGCTATCTTGCAAAGGAACATGGCTAAAATGCTGGTGAAACTGAAATCTCGCACTATAACAAAATCAGGTTGGTACTCTTTGATTTTTTTATAAAAAATTATCGGGTTAGGAACACCATAATACTTCCACACATCTCTGTGCAAATTTCCTCCTCTAAAAAAATTGAGAAGATTATAAAAAATCCAAAAGAATCTCGCATTTGGCAGCACATCAGGATCTATATAGGTGTAATCTTCAGCCAGATCTTTGTATTTGACCAGATATTTTACCTCGTGTCCATGTTCGATCAAATTTTTAGTGGCAAAATATTGATTGGTATGAAACCTATGGAATATATAGAGAAATTTCATGACGGTATATGGTTAAATTTTTTAATAAAAATCAGGTGCATGGCTATCATGACCACATAGAACATGACCGAACCTATCACAGCGCCCATGATGCCGACCGCGGGAATGAAAAATATGTAGCAAAGTATGCTAACAATGCCGGCGGCAACCTGGGAGAAAGACAAGTACTCTTCTTTTTTAAATTTAAGCAGTGCTTTATTGGAAAATACCTGCAAAAAGTGTAGGGGAATGACCAAAGAGTAGACCAAAGAATATCTAACACTTTCCGAGTATCTGTTCCCATAGAGGATGAGAATGAACAAAGGGATCACCACCACCGACGCCACAAGAGATAATATAGACACCAGTAATATCAGTTTCATACTTTGCCTGATCTTATTTAGATAATGTTCATTGGAAATCCTAAATATCTTTGGAAAGTACACCAGCAAATTATTACTAAGGATGGTTTTGATGTTCTCTGGCCAAATCGTGGCTACAGCGTATATGGCCACGCCTTCGGCACCGATCAGATTGTAAAGAAATATCTTGTCAACCGTGTTATACGCATAATCGAAAATGTTGTTGAAGGTGAGCTTGTAACCTGATGCCTGCCAACCGGGCTCAGTTCTATCGTTGGTAATATATTTTTTACATTGGACATGGTAGTAAGCTCCTAAGATAGTGAACAGGGCGGCAGATCCAACCACAAATATGACTAAGTTCTCTCTAAAGACGAGCAGTAAAAGCAAGTTACCGGCGCTGGTCAGGAACGTTTTGGAAAGTATGTAAACTGTCTGCTCTTTAAATTTACCAATCGATTGCAGCAGAACATTCCAGCGGTTGAAAAAATAGTAAAAAGGAAAAATCAGGCCTAATAACATAAAAACATAATTGTGAGGTTTGCCCGAAAGCAGGTTATAGATCCCAAAAATCAGTAGAATGAGTGTGCCGACCAGGCTCCACCAAAAACCCAGGTTTATCCACCTTTTATATGTGCCAAAAAGATTGTTGGCCAAAGCCCTGGCCACAGAAATGCCAAATCCTGACAAAGAAAAAAAGCCCAGAAGCAAAAATACCGAATTCACATAGTTAAGGTCTCCATAAAATTCCTGGGACACCAGCCTTACCAAGATTACGGAGTAAACAAGCTTAATGACCCGTACACCAAATAGCTGCAAGTTCACCCACAAGATGTTCTTTTTTAAATATTCATAATCAAGTTTTGTTTTCTCTTGGAAAAAATTGATCATTCTTGGCAGCAGAACGTCTGATATTTTGCGCTTCATATTAATATACTAGCAAAAATAAAGTATTATTAAGCCAAGTGTACAAAATATTACTACTTTTTATATCTATTACAAGTTTGACGGCTGTGTTTTTGTTGACGGTTGGTGGTTTTAATGCTTTTTTAGCCGTTGGTCTTAGCTTAGCGCTTACATATGCAGCGGCAAGACTAATAAAACTTAAAAGATGCGCGTATAAAACTGACTGGTTGCTCATATTTATTGTTATTTTAGCTGTCAGTCTGCGCTTAAAGCCATACCAATACATCATGGGCGGCCAGGACCAGGGTACTTACGTGAACATTGCCCACCAGTACAACCGGCAGGGCAGTCTCTACTATGAGGACGAATTCCGTAAAACATTAAATAATGAGCAAAAGCAGCTTTACGATGATCATAACGCAAATTTTATGCCCAGTATTGAGTACTATGACAGGGGAAACTCTTTATATATCCTTAAATTCTATCCCGTGCATCCCTCCTGGCTGGCTATTTTCGAAGGTCTGCTTGGGCAGAATAACTCTACATACTCCCTCACCTTTTTTTCCATCATAACCATTGTATCGTTCTACAATTTGGCTCTTGTACTTACTAAAGGCAGCAAAATATCCGCCTACATTACGGCTCTGCTCTTAGCCCTGAATCCCATGCATGTATTTTTCTCGAAATTTCCCGTGGGCGAGATCACAGCGCTTGCTTTTACTTCATCGGCATTTTATTTGCTGGCCAAATACTTTTTTGGTCAAAAAGACTCCTCAGGGAAAAGGTCGGATCTTTTCATCTCCGCCTTACTATTCAACGCCTTTTTTTATACCCGCATGAGCTCATTTTTATATGTGCCCTTTTTCTTTATCATGATGGCCCTTATAGTCTTGTACGTCACCAACAAAAAACAAAAAAAAGACCTCCTCATATATTTTTTCGCCCTCGTAGCTTCGTTTTTGACTTCCTATCTTTACTATTACATTTTTCTCTTTCCCCTCTTCTATGTCATTTACAAACCTACCGTAATGAAGATCTTCGGTAAGGCATCCGACATAAAATTACTTATTTCTCTTCTATTTTCTTCCGGCCTGGTCTTCCTGTTGGAAAAGTATAAAAAGAGCCGGTATTTCAAAAATTTTCTGCATTTGAGCGAAAAATATTTTAAATATTTGGTGATGGCAGGGATAATTTTCATTTTTTACGTGGCTTTGTCCAGACTGGGAAGTTTTTATACCAAGAACATGAGCTACGGAGAAAATTTTGAACGGTACTGGTACACCGCCAACTATGCCTATGAAAAGATCAAGCACATTAACCTTTTTACTATCTTTACTTATTTATCACCTGTAGGATCTATCCTGTATTTTGCCTCTATTTTCTATTTTTTAATACGAATTAGTGCCGTCGCTATAATATTGTCATTTTTTACCCTCTGTTTCTTGTTCGTGAACGTGACTTTTGGAGACATTATGAGGTACCACTACTACAACACGCGCTATCTTTTCAGCGAGTCTATACCTTATATGCTACTGCTGGTCTCTCTATTTCTGGGGAGCCTCATGGAACACAAAAAACACAAACGTGTAGGCATAGTTTTAAC
>CAZUOC010000161.1:0-5584 GCA_964622335.1 uncultured Ignavibacteriaceae bacterium | reverse complement strand
ATATTGTTAAAGAAAACAGAAATTTATTTTTTGAGAATCTTGGGATTAAACCTGGAAATGTAGTTTATCAAAAACAGGTTCACGAAGATAAAATATCATTTGTAACTCAAGGTGGTCTAATCGGTGAAAGTGATGCAATGATAGCCGATAAACCTGGAATTTGTTTAGCAGTAAGTGTAGCAGATTGTGTCCCGATTTTGATTTATGATCCGGTGAAAAAAATAATTGCCGGTGTTCATTCAGGATGGCGAGGAACGGAGAAAAAAATCTTACTTAAAACTTTAAATGAATTAAAGAAATACGGTTGCATTTTGGAAAACTTAGCTGCATACATAGGTCCCTCAATCAGCAGAAATGTTTATGAAGTTGGAAAAGAAGTTGCTGAAATGTTCGATAAGAAATACTTAGAACAAAAAGGCGAAAAGTTTCTTCTCGATGTAGCAGGTGTAAACTTTGATATTTTACTCGATGTGGGAGTTAAAGAAAATAATATCCAACTTTCTTCGCTTTGTACTTTTGCAATGAAAGATATTCTTCATTCATACAGGCGCGATGGAAATAAATCGGGTCGTTCTTATGCAGTTATCGCTCTAAGGGAAAATTAGTGAAAGAAAAAATTAAGGATATTATTGTCTTCTCAATGATTTGCTTAATATGGGGATCAACCTGGCTGGCTATTAAAACAAGTTTATTTTCCCTCACTCCTATGTTTTCTGCGGGATTCAGATTTTGCATAGCTTCGGCAATAATATTTATTGTGGTAAAAATTAATAAGATTGAAATTCACACCAACAAAATTTCTGTAAGATTATATTTAATAATGGGTTTCTTTTCTTTTGTGCTTCCGTATGGATTAATTTATTGGGCTGAGCAATTTGTCCCTTCGGGACTTACTTCTGTTTTGTTTGCTGTTTATCCTTTTTTTGTACTTCTCTTTTCATACTTATTAATTCCTGATGAAAAAATCGGGTTTTATAAAATATTTGGAATAATTATTGGCTTTGGGGGAATACTTGTGATTTTTTCAAATAGCATCGGTGGAGATATTTCCACTTACTTAGTCGGAATGATTGTGATTGTTCTTAGCGGAATAATGCAGGCTGCGATATCAGTAATCATTAAAAAATATGGATTTCATCTCAATCCGCTTTCTATGAATCTTATTCCAATGGCAATTGCAGGAATATTTTTGACATTAGCCGGCTTTTTAATGGAAGATTTTTCGCAACTTAAATTTGATTCAAATGCAATTCTTTCGGTTCTTTATCTTGCAATCTTTGGAAGCATCTTAACTTTCACGTCATATTACTGGTTGCTTAAAAGAATTAGCGTTGTAATCCTTTCTCTGATTGCATTTATTAATCCGGTAATAGCTTTAGTACTCGGTGCAATCGTTTATAGTGAAAAATTATCTTCACAAAACTTATGGGGCAGTGTTCTTGTTTTAACAGGGCTTCTCTGGGCTAATCTTGGGAATGTTAAAAAACATCCAGTTTGAAGTGAAAAAATATTTCTAATCTGGGATTTGGTTAAATTAAAGTGATAGAAAAAAATCATACAGGTACCTAATGATTAATGTAATAAAGATCAGGAAAGCAACATTTTACGGTTATCATGGAGTCAGATCCGAGGAGCAAAGTGTTGGTGGAAAGTTTGAAGCAGATGTTGATATTTACACAAACTTTAGCAAAGCGACTAAAGATGATAATCTTAAGGAAACAATTGATTATCATAAAGTTTATACTTTTATGTATCACCTCGCATTAGAACACAAGTATTATCTTATTGAATCTCTCGCAATGAAAATTGCTGATGAACTGTTGAAGAAGTTTAATCAAATAGAAAAAGTTACTGTGAGAGTAAGAAAAAATAATCCGCCGCTAGGAGGGGTTGTTGATCATGTTGAAGCTGAAGTAATTAAAGAAAGAAGTGAGGTTGGTTAATAGTCAGTGGTTATTAGTTATTGGGAAGAAGAATATCCAGCATCAAGTATCCAGTATCCAGTATCGTGTATCAAGCTAAGATGAGATGAAAAACACTGTCTATATTGGACTTGGTTCTAATAAGGGAAATAAATTAGATTTTTTAAGAAAAGCCGTTGAAAAAATTAATAATGATGAAAAATGTAATGTCAAGGTTTCTTCTTCTTTATATGAAACCAAACCTTTAGGTAATCGTAAGCAAGAAAATTACCTGAATGCTGTCATAAAAATTTCAACTGAATATTCTATTATTGAACTTTTTAATTTCCTGAAAAGCATTGAAAAAGGACTCGGAAGAAGTAAAACTGAAAGATGGGGAGACCGCGAAATAGATATAGATATTCTTTTTTATAATGATCTTATTTACTCAGATGAGATAATAACAATTCCGCATAAAGGAATTCCCAACCGGGATTTTGTGCTTGTGCCTCTTTGTGAGATAAATTCAAACCTTATTCACCCTGAATTAAAGCAAAAAATTTGTGATATTAATGTTGCCGATTCTGAAAAATGTATAATCAGGAAGTTTCCAGAGAAACTTTAAATATAAGCGAAATAATTGCACCAGAATTCTGAAGTAAAATATATAGCAATTGAAGGCGTGATTGGAGCGGGGAAGAGCGCTCTGGCAAAAAAAATTAAAGAAAGGCTTAATGCTGAATTAGTCCTTGAGCAGTTTGAAACAAATCCTTTCCTCGAAAAATTTTATTCTGATAGAAAAAGATATGCTTTCCAAACCCAGATGTTTTTCCTCATTAACCGTTTTAAGCAACAGGAAGAATTGAAACAGGGTAATCTTTTCACCGAGTACACAGTTTCCGATTATATATTTGAAAAAGACAGAATATTTGCTTATTTAAATTTATCGGGCGAGGAATTAAAACTTTACGAATCTATTTTCCCTTTGCTTGAAAGGAATCTTAACAAACCCGATTTGATTGTTTTTTTGCAATCGAGTGTTGACAGGCTGATTTATAATATCAGGAAAAGAGGAAGAAAAATTGAGAGAAATATTACGCGCAGTTATATTGCAGAATTGAGCGAAGCTTATAACAATTTCTTTTTCAGATACAATAAAACTCCTCTGTTGATTGTTAATTCAACAGAAATCGATTTTGTTCATAACGAAGAAGATTTTGATGAATTGTTTAAGCAAATATTCCGGGATGACAGAGGTGTTACTGAATATTTTAAGCCGGAATCGAGGCGGCTATTATGATAAGATTCTTTTTGTACTTAATTATTTTTTGGTTCGTTTATATGATAGTAAAACGATTGTTCAAATTTTTTATTTCTCCTTCTGAGCAAAATCAAAACCGCGTACACACTGAGAATAGCAGGAGAAATAAAACCGAATACAAAAATGTTGAAGATGCCGAGTTTACCGAAATAAAATCCAAAGACAACAAGAAAAAAGATAATTAAGCCGGATGGCAAAACAAAATATCTTTTCTAAATTTACTTTAGCAATATTTGGAAAGTTCTTTTCTGTAGAGGAAAACAAATCTCTTCAACTCGGGGATCCAAAAAAATTTTTAATTGTAAGGCAGCACAACCAACTTGGCGATCTGCTTTCCGGAGTCTCTCTTTTCAGAGCAATAAAAGAAACTTATCCAAACAGCCATCTCACTTTAATTGTAAGTCCTTTTAATTATCCGGGACTCATCAAAAATAAATTTATAGATAGACTTTTTGTTTTTGATAAAAAGAAAATATATAACCCGTTTTATTTTATTAGGTTTATAAGATTATTGAGAAGAGAATATGATGTTGTAATTGTACCTGTAGTTGTTTCAATTTCATTTACAAGCAATCTTATTGCGAGGATGTCGAATTCAAAGATAAGAATAGGTGCCAGGTATTTAAATGGGATGAAGAATGATAGTGACTTTTTCTTCGATAGAAGAGTTGCACTTGATTGGAGAATGCATCCCGATTCAAATGTTTCGGAAAGAAGTCTCGATATAGTAAGACCTTTTGGAATTAACACAACAAACTACCGTTCGGAGATAAGTTTTGATGAAAAAGATCTGAAAGAAGCGGACAAGTTTATTGCAAAGATCAAGGTTGAGAAGAAAGATTTTTTAATTGGACTTCATGTTGGTGCAGGCAAACCTCAGAATCAATGGTCTGCAATAAAGTTTGCAACATTGATAAAAAAAATAAAAGAGAATTTTTCCGCTAAATTTTATCTTACAGGGAGTTCGGCTGACAAAGAAATAATCAGGTTTGTTGAAGTTAATCTTCCTTTTAATGTAGCTTTTTTTCTAAATAAAAAAATTCCTGAAGTGGCGGCTCTTGTTTCCAAATCCGATCTTTTCATATCAAACGATACCGGCATAATGCACGTTGCAGGCAGCACCAACATTCCACAGATTTCCATTTTCGGTCCAACCAATCCATTTAGCTGGGCGCCAATTGGTGCCAATAAATATTTTGTTAGAAAAAGTGAACTGATTGATGATGTTTCAGTAGAGGATGTTTTTAGTCTTTGTAATATTCTGCTGGCTAAAAGCAGGAAGGAAATAAATATTGCAAAGTAAGAATTATGCCGCTATAGATATCGGCACTAATTCCTTTCATCTCATCATTGTAAAAATTAATCAGGATAATTCTTTAGTTCTTATTGACAAGGAAAGGGAAGTTATCAGGCTCGGCTCTCATAAAGGTGAAGGATTAAGTTTAATAAGTCTTGATGAAATTGAAAAAGGAATAAGTGTCTTAACGAGATTTAAAAAGCTTTCTGACATTTATAATGCAGAAATTCATGCTGTTGCTACAAGTGCTGTAAGAGAAGCGAATAACAGAAACGAATTCATTGAAAAAGTGTTGCAGAAAACGGGAATTGAAATTGAAGTTATTGATGGGAAAGTTGAAGCCGGATATATTTATAAAGGAGTAAGAAAGGCTCTATCTTATGAAGACAAAAAATTGTTGTGTGTTGATATTGGTGGGGAAGTACCGAAACAGTATTGGGACAAAATGATGAAATTATTTTCGGTGAAAGCATTAAAATTGGCGCTGTAAGATTAAGTAAAAAATTTTTCCCTGGCTTCATTCTTACAGATGATAGAATTGCAGAGTGTCTTAAATTTATTGAAGAACAAATAAAATCAAATAAACAATTAAATTTTAATGAGCAATTTGATATTGCCGTGGGTGCATCGGGAACAATTCTCGCGGTTGCAGGAATGATCAAATACAGAAAATCTGGTAAGAAGGCTAAGTCTCTTAATGGATTTGTTTTTACCAGAGAGGAACTTGAGAAAGTAACTGATGAAATTCTTGAAAGAAAAACTCCTGAACAAAGAGTAAACATAGAAGGAATGGAATACAAAAGAGCAGATATAATTCCTGCAGGTTTGCTTATCCTAAATATAATATTTGAGTTATTTAATATAAAAAAGATGGTTATATCGGAATTTGCTTTGAGAGAAGGAGTTGTTTTAAGTATGGTGGAGAAAGACTTAAAAAAGATGACATCTTTCAAATCCGGTTAAAGTTTGTAAAAGTGTCACCTTTGATATAGTTCCATTACTTCATCTTACCTTTAATTAGAGCCCAGCCATAAGTATATTTACTATTCAAATTTTAATTGATAA